>MGML01000114.1 GCA_001796415.1 Chloroflexi bacterium RBG_13_46_14 | reverse complement strand
ATTTGAATCCGAAACAAAGACAATTATTCTGCCGGTTCTAGTCCAGCAGCAGAGTGACGATAAAAATAATCGCGATGATAATGAGAGCGATCAGGGCAGCAAGGGTCCCCTGCCAGAGTTTCCGGCGCGGTACACCCCAGAAAAGCAGTTCCTGGTCTCTGGATCCCTGTTTGTTCTCCTGTTCGGCCAGACGGTGAATTAGTACTGCCTTCAGATTTTCGGCAAACTCATCGGAGGGTTTTTCACGCATCGATGCCATTTTTCGGGCAAACTCCGTCGCGGAACGGATGTCTTCGTCCGTGACTTCGGATACTTCATCCTCTCGCCCTTCCAGTATGCGGTCGAGGTTATCCAGTAATTCCCTGTCTTTATCGCTGTTATCTTTCATATCACCACCCTGAGAAATTGTCCCTGAGTTTGCGTATCGCCCGGCACAGGATCGTCCCGACATTCGATTCCGAAAGACCAGTAATTCGCGCAATTTCTCGATTTGTCATTGTGCTGCTGAACTTAAGCGAGATCAGTTCCTGTTCATTATCGTTAAGCTTTACTATACATTCACGGAGCCTGGCCATTTCCTCGGATCGCGAAAGTTTCTCCTCTGGTGAATCCGAACCGAGTGAATTTTCGAGTTCGTTGTCTCTTATGACCTTCAATTCCTTCGCATGTTTCCGGTAATAGTCTATTATCGTATTACGCGCAATCGAGAAAATCCACGTAGAAAAAGAGGCCTTCTCAGAATCAAAACGTTTGAACCCATCAAGCGCTTTATTAAAAATATCGGACGTCAGGTCTTCGGCAGCTTCTTTATCGGCTACCCGATAACATGCATACTGGTATATCTTAGGAAGATATATTTCATACAGTCGACCGAACTCCTCCGCCGATGAAACTGTATTTCCAACGGTTCTCTGTACACTATCTGATGTTACCGGTTTATCAGCCACGAGCAATACCTTCAACAGTCTACTGATATATACGAAAATCAAGAGCAAGTATCACATGGTAAGTAACACTGATGTATGGATACTAAGGTAGCACATGATATTCAGCAGAGCAATCCCCTGAATATTCTGTATTCAGAGTTATAGCAGCACCGGTACGTAATTGTATTTCTTTGCATTTCAATATAAAATTTCCCCATGACGCTATGAACTGCATTAAATTAAAAAGGAAGTGGCAATGAAGAAGCTGATCAATGATCCCTACCAGGTGGTAGACGAAACTATATCAGGTATCCTGAAGGCACATCCCTATCATCTCCGCATGGTTGAAGGAAGCAGACGGGCACTTGTCCGTGCTGATGCCCCAATCCGGGGAAAAGTGGCAATATGCACCGGCGGCGGCTCGGGACATATCCCGGTTTTCCTCGGGTACGTGGGACCGGGACTGGTCGACGGAGTATCGATAGGTAACGTATTCTCCTCACCCAGTGCCGATGATATGCTTGCCGTGACAAAAGAAGTAAACGGTGGCGCCGGTGTGCTGTACCTGTTCGGCAACTACCAGGGTGACATTATGAATTTCGAGATGGCGGCGGAAATGGCGGACATGGACGATATTCGTGTCGAAATGAGTATAGGGAAAGATGATGTAGCTTCCGCCCCCCGTTCCGAAGCGGATCGCCGCCGCGGTGTCGCCGGTATCTTCTTCGCCTACAAGATCGCCGGAGCGAAAGCCGACACTATGGCAAGTCTGGATGAAGTTAAAGCCACCACTGACGCGGCAATAAACAACACATGCACTATGGGGGTCGCCCTTACTCCCTGCACGATACCAGCCGCCGGTGAGCCAACATTTACCATAGCCGACGATGAAATGGAACTGGGTATGGGCATCCACGGCGAACCCGGCATCGAACGCGGCAAGCTCAAGCCAGCCGATGAAGTAACCGAGATTATGGCTGAAAAGATAATCGCAGATCTTCCGTTCAAATCGGGCGATGAAGTAGCGGTCCTGGTTAACGGACTGGGTGCCACGCCTCCGGAGGAACTCTATATTATCTACAACAAAGCCTATGACATCATCCAGGATCACGGCTTGAAAATATACAGGAGTTACGTGGGTGAATACGCCACATCGATGGAAATGGCTGGTGCGTCTCTAAGCCTGTTGAGGCTAAACGACGAATTCAAGACATTACTGGATGCCCCGGCGTTTTCACCATTCCTGCCGCAATGGAGTAAATAATGAGTGAAATAAGTCTTGACATCGACGGTATGAAAGCTGTCCTGCAATTGGTTGCCGCCGACCTGAGATCTCATTCCGAAGAACTTCGTCAACTCGATGCTAAAGTCGGCGACGGAGATCTGGGTGTTACTATCGAGCTCGCCAGCCAGGCAATGTCCGATTACCTGGCATCATCCACCGAGACCGACATCGGGAATCTGCTGGCACAGTGCGGCATGAATATTAACAAGGTCAGTCCTTCTACCTTCGGAACAATCCTCGCATCAGCCTTCATGGGCGCAGGAAAAGCAGTAGTCGGTAAGGAAAATATTGGTTCAAAGGACTTAATACTGGTCGGAGAAGGAGCGATAGAGAACATAAAGAAACGCGGTAAAGCGCAAGCAGGGGACAAAACGCTTCTTGACGCCCTGATCCCCGCCGTTGAATCCCTGAAAAATTCAGCCGACCAGGATGAGAAACAAGCCCTATCATCTGCAGTGAAATCGGCTGAAGAAGGGATGAAGGCAACCGTGAATATGAAAGCGAAATTCGGCCGGGCACAGTGGTTCCAGGAAGGAAGTGTCGGAGTACAGGATGGCGGGGCGACCGCTATTTACTATATGATCAAATCATTCGCGGAACATATTTCCGAGTAATTTCAAACTACATTACTTTTAATAAAAGAGGGTGGAGAAATTCTCCACCCTCTTCGGTGTTGACTTGTTGTTTAGTGTTAATAGCCCATAGAAGTCTTGAGATCCTGGTCTACCCAGATCCATTGTGTCCAGTGGTCAGTACCCCAGTAGCCAATACTAGTCTCACCACTGTAGTTCTTCAGCCAGGGCCACCACATAGAATAGGTCGGGACTCTGGGAGCAGGTATACAATATGCTTGCTCAATTAGATAAATACAGAGTGGCCGGCAAAGTTCCATTGAGCCATCGAAGTCCGTGATGGCCAGAGATTTGACTTCTTTAGCTTTTTCATCTACGTAGGGTTCGTTGATAAGACTGGCATTAACCCAGTTCCTTACAGCATAAAGCGACTGTTCCGGATATGAAGAATTCGGAGAAGTGCCGATAGAGATCAATTCATAGGTAATGCTGAAGGCACGCCCGATGTGTGCGCCGAAATCAGGTGAAATATCGAGTACCAGTTCAACGCCAGCCTTTCCCCACATATCCTTGACTATCGAGTAGTAGTCGACTGCATCCTGAGTAAGAGTCAGAATTGCTTTGAAACCGTTCGGATAGCCAGCATCAGCAAGCAGTTGCTTTGCTTTTTCAGGATTATAGGTATAAAGTTCTTTAATCTTATCAGTACAGTCCGGATCATCCAGACTCACGAACAGCGGCTCATAACCCTGAACACGGAAATAAGGCCAGCTGATAATATCGCCGAGACCATTGTACAGACCTTCATTGATCTCATTGAAATCGGTCGCCATCGTCAATGCCCGACGGACGTCAATATCGTTATAAGGTTCCTGGTCCGTCTTCATGAATATCGGTGTAATGCCCCATTGGCCGCGCGCCTCCCATTTCATATCGGACGTTGTAGTTAACATCGTATCCTTATCTTCCAGGTACATTCCGCCCATCTGGTCGAGTTGTCCTGTTCGCAGAGCAGCCTGACGCGTGGATGCATCCGTCATGATGATGTACTTGAATCCATCGACATAGGGTAACTGGTCACCCTTACCGGGACCTACAGGGTTCGTCATCCAGTAATTCTGATTCCTTGTTAGTGTGACAGTATTACCTTCAACATAGTCGGTAATCATGAAAGGTCCCGTGCCGACAGAATGCCGCCATTCCGTGGCGGATTCATAGCCGTAGGCATTCCATACTTCCGGTGCCATGACACGAGCGCAGAGGTTCTCTCTCATCGTCGCATCGATATGGTCTTCGTAATTATGGGTAACCTCGAATGTGTTCGGTCCGGTTTTTACCGCTGTCGGGTAGCGTACATTGGGATATAGCTGCCAGTTCTGGGCATTCTCATCTTTGATAGGCCGGTTCCAGCTCTCAACGCAATCATCGACAGTCATTTCCCTGCCGCCAACCAGTCGTCCGGCTTCGGTATCAGGAGAAGCGAAGTGGACGCCCTCACGTACTGTAAACCACGAGGTTACTTCAGTACCATCGGGACTCACTTCCCATCCGTAATCCGATGCGAGATAACCTGTATCAAATTCGGGGATCCTGGTACTCTGACCCCAATCCGTTAAACCCTCGCCATAACCGCCGGCAAGCCCTTTTGCCCAGTTTCCGTCATACATTCTCTGATGAGCTTGTTCCTGAGGCCAGGTACCACCGAAACTGATTAAATCCCACCTTGGATCCGCAACCAGGGCTAGAGTAATGGTTCCACCGTATTCGGGCTTTTCTGAACCGGTTTTTCCCTCTTCTTCCTCCTCCGAACCGCCACATGATGCAATAATCAATGAAAGCACCATAAGGCAACTGATTACCAGCCATACTATTTTCTTTGTCATCGATATCCTCCTCTCGTTTCATTCAACATTAAAAAATCCGATATATTCCAGCGATGATTAACCGGAATTATCGGAAAACGTACTCTCCTTGTTCTCACATCAATTTTTCACCTCCCACTTTGAACCACTTCATAATCACAACCTTTTTGATTATGCCCCGTTATTCATTTCATTCTCATATGATTCAAGTAATTAAAAAAGGCATTAATAATCGTTAATAAAGCTGATTATTAAATGCCTTTTAACATCTTTGTTATCCCCTCCGCAGCCAAGAAGGTACAAGATGGAAAGCTCTTTGTTATTCGTACCTAATCGTATCTGGCTAAATTGTAATTCTTTTATGTATTCCTGTCAATATCACCACGAAGCAGGATTTTAGTATAATATGTGTGTATAATTGTGTATAATGTAGAACAAATTTTATGGATTGGTATCATCTGTACAGATATTCTCACACCTAATTTCTATAGTATTTTAATATAATTATTCCTTATTTATGACATTTTTCTGGAACTTGTGATATATTGTGCCTTGAAGGAGTTTTTCCCTGATAGAAATCATTCAAAATACATCCTCTACAATCGACAAACCAGTGGTAGCCAAAAAACCTTACTACAGTAAGATTAACAAATATAATTAGAAGAACGGAGGGTATAAATGTCCGAGAAAATCACAGTCCTTAATCCAGCCTGCAGCAGTACCATGGTAGAGCGCGTCCCTCTTACACCCAGGAATTTCTCCAGTCTGGAAAATAAGACCATCTTTATGATCGATATAGGCTGGGGAGGGCCTACGGCAGGTTATGATGTTTTCGATGTAATGTCCGAATGGTTCGCGGAAAACATTCCTTCGGTAAAAACAGTTCTTGTCAGGAAAAAGGGCGGTTTTGCCGAGGATGACCCCGAATTATGGGCAAGAGTAAAAGCAGAGGGAGACACTGCCATCCTCGGCATAAGCTGCTGAGACGGCTGCGCGGCGGCCTTGAGTCGCCATTCTAAAGCTCTTGAACTTCTGGGAATACCGACCGCTCCCTGTACGGCGATAAACGTCAGTGAATACGTGAGAGGCTGGGACAGGTTGTACGGAAGCGGAATCCCGCTTCGTTATACCACCTTCCCCCTGCCTATCGCCGGGGCATCGCGAGAAGTACACAAATCATATGTTTACGGCAACGATCCTGTAACGGGAAAGCCGACTATGCCCCAGATAGTAGATGCCCTCACGAAACCACTTAACGACGAAGAGCAGTTAACCGGATTACCTGAAGGAGCTGTTGAACCCAGGCTATTA
>MGML01000113.1:750-5449 GCA_001796415.1 Chloroflexi bacterium RBG_13_46_14 | reverse complement strand
AACTGGGTGACTGCACCCACCGCCACGATTATCCAGCCGTAGAACGGCTTTTTGCCTATCCAGGGATACCGCGGAGGATTTAAGGATTGCGGTGTTTCGGTCATTATTTACAGATAATATTCCTTTTCCCCTAGTATTTTCCGTATTTTATCGCCGCGTCGATCATTGCCTTGATATTCTCGGGTTTAGCATAATCGATAGCGCTTCCCGGTCCAAGAATGAATCCCCCGTCTTTGCCGACCACTTCTATAAGTTTCTTGCAGTAGGCATCAACATCGTCCGGAGTACCTGCCTGGAGAATGGTAGGAGGGACGCCCCCCTGTATGCACATATGACCGCCGAGAATTTCCTTGGCTTTGAATATGTCGGTATTCTCGCAATGGAATATCACTTTGCCCTTCGGCAATTCCAGGAGATATTCCAGGCGATCGTCCCAGATCCCTTCCCAGAATGGAGCCGATATATATCCCAGAGCCACATTGGTAAGTATCGCCTTCTTTAGCCCCGGCCAATAAAACTTCTCGAACTGTTCAATCGACATAAAACTGTCGGAACCACGGTGAAGCGGCATGCCGGCACGTCTCCTGTATCCGCGTGAATCAGGCTCAGCCGGTACCGACTGTTCTATCTGCCATTCAAGAATCTTATCACAGGCAGCCAGCAGCTTATCAGGACAGCGGTACATATCCAGCATCGCACCTCGCATACCCCTGAGATTGTCCGATATAGTATCGAAGGGAGCCTGGGCGACTCCACCCCCACCAAGTCCTCTGCCGTATTGAGATGGATAACCGATTTCCTCCATCATCTTCGAGAACTCGGCGCCTTCCTGTCTGATTCTCTCCTGTTCGGCCGCCGCTTTGGCTATCTTCTCGGCCAGTTCTTTGAATTCAGGTTGGTTGAACAAACCAACGATTGTCGCAAATCCCAGGTGGCCTATCATATTCCTGAATGGAGGTATCTCTGAAAACGGTGCCAGTGAACCGTATATTCGCGGCAGGTAGTACCTGAAGATGAAATCAGAGGGATCGTTGAGAAACAGGTCGTATTCCTCCGCTTTCATATACTCGCCCTCGACGAACTGGTACGGAATATCCGGCGACAGGGTGCCACCAGGCCATCGCTGGTGCCTGGTATCAAGTAACTCCAGTATCAGGCCGGAATTCACCAGCACCATACTGGCACCCTGGTCGGGTTCGAAGTCCACTATCGTTTTCACACTTGCTTTACGGTACGCATCGTGGTCGTAGTACATCGATGAAAGAGGGAGTCCGACATACCTGGCGGAAAACACTCCTGTCTGGATAGTGACAGGTACCCTGTCCGGAATTCGTAATTCAATTGCGTCGTTTACTCTCTTCTCTCTTTCCTCCAGGAGTTGAGCGACACTCCTACCATACTTCTCCTCAGTTTCCTGAGTCCGCTTTTTCAGGTCTTCCCAGAAAGTCTCGCTGTGTATGTCTAACTCTGTCATCGGTACCTCCGTATAGTTATACTTAATGATTAACTATACTTATTGCGATATATGTTTTTCAAATGATGAATCATATATCCTGCTGATTTCGTTCATCGATTCGAGTGTCTTTCCTGCAGTAGAAAGTATATCGGCACTCGCCCAGCTTCCCGTTACAAGTTGCTTCTTCTCCGCTGGCAGTGCCTCATAGGTTACCGCCGCAAGAAGCCTTCGTTCTTCGGCATTGGACCTCGCCAGGTAAGGAATGCTGTCATACCAGTAATCACGCTCATCTCTGGACTCGAACGGTTTCTTTTCCATCTCGGCAATTTCACGACCCGAAAACTCAGCTTTCTCCAACGCTTCATCCATATCGAAACGGGTTACCGGTAAAGGAGTGATGCCTCTCATCCACATTATCCGGAAAAAGTGATACAGCGGTCTTAGGCCTGAGATCAGTCCGTTTCCGCTGCCGCCGGCAATAGCGATTCCGAATGCCGGAATACTCTTGAAAGATTGTGACCTCGCATATAATCGGAACAACTTCAGCATCAGCAGTCGTACCATCGCTGTGGTGTCTCCCCAGTAAACCGGAGTTCCCCATACAACACCGTCACAATTAAGCAGCTTTTCACTTATAATCTCCAGGTTTGTGTCTTTATAAGTACATCTCAGGTTATCCGCGCAGACCCATGGCAGGCAGTCTTTACAGGCTTCGACAACACATTCGGACATCTGAACCAGTTCTGTTGTTGCCCCGATATCTTCCGCCCCTTTTAAAGCGCTGGAAACCAATTTATTGGTCAATCCATCCGGTCTTGGACTTCCCACGAGTCCAAGTATCTTTTTACTTTTACTCATCTTCTCCCTCCTCGTTCTATTTACAGCTTAGAGTATTTACACGTTTTTTCTCTTCCATCTTCCGACCCTGAAATATATCACGTAGGCGATTGCACCGGCAACCCATCCGACTACTATTGCCCAGCGTACACCATTAGCTTCAAGGCCTGTAAATTTCGGGAGAGCGAATGCCAGCGGTACCTGTACCATCCAGAAATTCAACAGCGTAATAAGCATTGGTGGTAACGTATCACCGGAGCCATTAATGGCATTCTGCAGCACAAAATACAGCCCCATGAACAGGTAACCAGCCGCAGCGATTCTCAGGAATGTCCCGGCAATATCCATTATCTCAGGATCAGAATTGAAAACACTGATTATATTCTCAGCCCAGAGTAAAATGATTAAAGCGATCAACATGGCGTATCCCTGGGCTATACCGACGGCGAACCAGCCACTCTTTTCTGCCCTGTCAGGTTTACCCGCGCCCAGGTTCTGACCTACCATTACTCCGGAACCATTTCCAAGCCCCATGCAGGGCATTCTCAGCACCGCTTCTATTCTCTGTATCAACGAATGACCGGCTACCGCGAGTGTGCCAAAAGGTGCCATAAACCACATAAGCACCATATCGCCGAAAGCTCTCTCTGCAGCCATAATCGCACCCGGAATCCCGATTTTCACTATGCGCCAGATTACTCCGAAATCGAGACTGAAATTCTTTAATGATAGAGACAGTCTCGATCTACCCGTAAAAAGAATCCAGTAAGAAATAACCGCTCCCAGTCCCTGGGAAACGACGTTTGCCGTAGCGGCGCCGGAAACTCCCATCTTAGGAAAAATCCAGATCCCGAATATAAGAAAAGGTGAAAGTGCCGCGTGAAATATCCGGAACATGATCGTTATCCTCATCGGTATAACGGTATCGCCTGAGGCCTGCATAATCCCCTCGGCAAGCATCCTGAACGACATCGCTATGGAGCCGATGAACATTATCCTCATATATGCCGCCCCTTCGGAGACGACATCGGCTTCGACACCGAACAATTTCATAATCGGTTCGGCGAAAAATATACCCATCGAGGCAATTATCACGACATAAGCACCGCTGATTACAAACGCCTGCTGAGCTACGTGGTTTGCCCCCGTTTCGTCACCGGCACCGATGAATCTCGCGACTATTGCCCTCGTACCCGTTGCGAGACCCATCCTGGCCGAGGTGATAGCCATCACTGTCATACTGGCTATTCCAACTCCGGCAATCGATGCCGCTCCCAGCTTGCCTACCCAGACCATATCGATAACAGGCCCGAGTATGTTGAAGGAGCTGCTGACGATTATCGGCCAGGATAATGAGACCAGATTTCCGAAGATGTTCCCCTGCGTCCAGTCTCTCTCAAGCGTGTTTCTGCTCAATTTCCAACCATTACTTTCTGCGAACGTCTATGATAAAACTCAGCCAGATGCCGCACAAAATGAAAAGGTGTTAATTCCGCTATGAGAACCGCGGTCGACCGGCAGTTACGTATGAAAAACAAGTATAACACCACCGATTCTGTTCTTCAATTAATCACTGATTATAAAAATCAACGTACTTGATATATAATTATACGTGAGAATGTTCAGGATGAGCGATTATGGGTATTCATGAATTCTTAACTGATTTCAACCTCCATATCCCCGATACAACGGGAAGAGAAATACATGCCATCGGTGTACATATCGGTTGGCTGAACTGGGGCAGTGTCGGAGATGAATCTCTCGAAAAACTGATTGAACACTATGACGCGGATAAGGTTGCCGAGTTTACCAGGCCTGGTGATTTTTATGATTTCGTAGCCTACCGAGAACGCAGTCTGACTTATATAGACAACAAAGGCATCAGGCGTACCGAATATCCGAACTCAAGAGTATACTATGTAAGAAGATATGATTCGGGACATGACCTTCTGTTTCTCAGCTTGTTAGAACCAAATCACTTCTCTGAAATTTTCGTCGATAGAGTCGTAACCTTGTTGAAAAAATTGCATATATCAAGGTATTTAGTCGCGGGAGCGATGGGAAGCCCGGTCCCTCATACCAGACCGATACGCATAACAGGAAGGAGTAGCGACCCCAATATCTCGGATAAGCTGGAAAAACTCGGTGTCCGCCAGACACTCGGCAGGCAATACCAGGGGCCTACAAGTATCTTCAATACAATCTCACAGAAACTTACCGATGAAGGCATTACATCCGTGAACCTGATGGCACATATACCGTCTCACATTTCCCTCGAAGAACCGGATTTTTCAGGAGTTTACAGGATCCTCGGCATACTATCCAAACTGGAAGAGATAGATATACCGCTGGAAAAAACACGCATTGCCGGAAATAAGCAGTATGAAAGAGTCAGTAAGGAAGTAC
>MGML01000113.1:0-517 GCA_001796415.1 Chloroflexi bacterium RBG_13_46_14 | reverse complement strand
CGAGGGGTTAAACAAGTGTATGAAAAATTATGCCAGATACGGGCTGGCCCTGCTGGGGGAAACCAGGGTGCTGAGTGTTGACAGCGCACTTCGGCTTAAATACCACCCATACCCCTCCCGTGTCCGGAGCCCTGGGGAAAATCGGGCTTTAGCAGCAGGGTCAGCCGGAAAAGGAGGTGCATTATCGAAATATTATGCCACATACCAGGCCTAGTAAAGGACAACGAATTATGACAAGTAAACTAATGCGGAGGTGCTATGAAAATCGATTATAAAAAACTTCTTTGGGTATTAGTGAGCTGTCTTATGGCACTTTCACTGATTATTGCTTCCTGCGATACTCAGGAGACAGCTAAAGTAGAAGAAGAGGACGAAGGACCTGCAGAAGTCATTATCACGGAAACCAAAGAAGGTTATGAAGTCAAGACTACGGTTCAGGAAGGGTACCGCGATCCTGACGAACCAAAATACGGCGGAACTATGACATTCGCCTGGTTCGAACCTCAGGGATGGGATC
>MGML01000112.1:4678-7451 GCA_001796415.1 Chloroflexi bacterium RBG_13_46_14 | reverse complement strand
ATAATGTACCTTCGCAATCCTGGCGAGTAAACCGTGGACGGCGTAAAGAGTCCGCCACTTACACCGCCAAGCCATTCCGTTCCCCGGCGAAGCTTGGGCGCGGTCTGAAAGGTCGAACATGCTCTGGAGTATCGCCACTACCGGTGTCCCGGTGCTAAGGGCCGCCAGCATTCCGTGGAACTCGGAGCCAAAGATACCAATCTGCACGAGATCTATATGATGCTTCTTGATGATCTGCCGCAACTCCAATATTGAACGTAAATCATAAGGATTTGGCCTGCCAAGGCAGATAAGCGGTACCCCGGACTTCTTAATAGCTTCATCAAGATGCCCGAAGGGCCGGATAGAGCAGATAGTAATTTCAAAACGTTCTCTGTTCAGATGCTGCAGTATCTGCACCAGCTGTTTCTGCTCTCCACCAAAGGTCAGAGCTGGACTGCAATAGAGGATACGACGTTTTTCAGAATATCTTTGCATTAGTGTTAGTCTTTCAATAAACTTAATCTATGAGAAGACAAAATACTATGTAATAGTCTATTTAGGTCTCAGAATCTCATTAAGTAAAATATTGCCTAAGGGATTACCTCTTCTCTCATACTACCTGGTAAATATAATAATACTATTGCTGTTCCTTCAATCTGCGGTAGACTCCGATCAATCTTTCAGTCTGCTTTTTAAAATCGAATTGCTCCTCCACAAAACGGTTCCCTGCTCTTCCCATTTCAGACCAAATATCGGGATGATTGAATAAAAACTCCAGCCTCTCTGCAATCGCATCGGCGTCGCGTTCGGGAACTAAATACCCTGAAATTCCATCGGTAACCGATTCCTGAATACCCCCACTATTTGACGCTACTACCGGTATTCCTGATGCCATAGCTTCTCGTAAGCTACCTCCACCTGTCTCTTGTCCTTCATCCTTAGTGGTAATACTGGGGAGGATAAAGAGATGAGTCTTATTCATTAAACCGGCTACTTCTTCTCGGCTGATTTCGCCCAACAGGGAAACGGTATCGGACAAGCCAAGCTGAAAAACCAAACTCTCTAGGGTAGGACGCAATTCACCTTCGCCAACGATTTTATATTGTAGATGATATCGCTTTGCCAGTTTAGCCACCGCTCTAATCGAGTACTCCAAACCCTTGACCTCAACAAGCCTTGCTACTGTAAGTAGATTAATGGTATTGCCTGGTGCAAGAGTTCTAGGCCGGAATGGATATTTTTCCAGACGTAGACCAACTGGTATAACAACGATTCTATCTTCGAGACACCCGAGATCTAGTAATTCTTTACGTGTAAAGTTACTATTGGCGATTATCTTGTCCGAGGCATTAAACATTCGTCGATAGGCTTGTTTCCCCCTTTTACCAAAATAGAAGAGATCGACTCCATAAAAACTTGTGACATAATTTACAGGTAGGATATGTTTCAACAAGAGGAATAGCCACCCGACAGTTCCAAAATGGCAGTGTATAACATCATAATAGTCCCCATCTTTATCTAAGCTCTTGAGACATTTGAGCATTTTATATCCCGATTCAAGCTGCCGCCAGTTACAGCCTTTGCGTAGTGCTTTGATTAAATCCTCAGGCTGCAGGGCGGCTGTCTGAAGAATTTGAAATACGAGATTGACCAGCCTTGTCGTTTTCGTCGCTGGTCTTCCCAGGAATTGTGTTCTCTCCAGCAGACTATAACGGGCGACATCAGCATGGTGGGGGAGACCGACACGACTGAAAGCATATATATCAACATCGTGACCGAGGTCTATCAGACCGATGATCTGGTCCAGAATAAACGTCTGCGATATGACCGGAAAGGTATCAACAATAAATGCGATACGTAGCTGCCTCCCTTTGTTACCTGTAACTAATTCTTGAGTTATCATTGTTCGTTAAAAACTATACCGATGATAAGTAATACTCGGCCAAATAGTCGTAGTTTTACCTTTACCCGATTGAAATGGAGTTGTTATCTTTTTTTATATGCGATTGTCTTTATTTTTTTCTGGGCGCCTTTCGATATAGTTTATCCAATCATTAACTCCAGGGTTACGCCGCCGATATTCCGCTACCGCGCTTTTTTGAAATTCATTAACCTGCTCGTCAGTGACATGCCCTTTCTGAGTACGAATTTGATCAAATGAATACGGTGGAGAATACAGAACACCTTTTGTCTGTGCCTTTTTTATGTATTCATCAATCGATGATATTATTTTAGCCGGATTGCCGGCAACGACGCAATTATCGTGAATATCGTGCGTTACCACGCTACCAGCTCCTATACAGACACGATTCCCTATTTTTACCCCAGGCAGGACTATCGCTCCTGCTCCTAAAAAAACATCATCTCCTATTATTGTAGGTTGGATAGCGTACTTTCTAGTAAAAAGTAAATACGAAGCATCGTGAGATAAGATTACTGAATTTGGACCGGATATAAAATTACGACCTATCTTGATAAACTGTGGAGTTAACGAGTCAATAATACTGTTGTGATGCCATTGTTTATTTTCTATTATATATCGCCGAGGGCTTTTAGATGGCGGATTACTAAGAATTTTGATGATAACAAAACGAACCACTTTTCTAATTATATTCGACAACTTATCACTCCTGCATTAGATCAACTAGGTCATAGTCCGCCGTAATAGCATGCGATAAAAATAGCGTAATTTCATAAACAATCCATATCCCCCCGGCCCAAAGAAAGAGATAAGATAATCAAAATACAGTTCAGGGTTCCAGGGGTAGGCTTTGATTGCTATCCTCAACTC
>MGML01000112.1:3988-4643 GCA_001796415.1 Chloroflexi bacterium RBG_13_46_14 | reverse complement strand
AGTCCAGCGCGCTGTGCCAGTGACTTATACCGGCAGATTTTGGCCGCTTTTTAAGCTCGGCAGCATATTTATGGAATAAGACCCGACGTGCCCTTAAACGATTGGGAGCATTATCAAGCTGAGGGCCGCCATGATAGTAATGCCGTACGAGCGCTTCCTTCACGTAATCGATACGACAAATACGAGATACGCGTAACATTAGGTCCCACTCTTCCCAGGCTTTAAGGTGTTCATCAAAATAAAGCTCAGGAGCGGTTATATCACGCTTCAGCACGAATCTCTGTGTGCCTTCTCCGTAAGCTCCAAGGTAAGAAATCAATTGCTCGCAGTTCAACTTATCAATCTGCGGTGCTACTCGTAATTCTCCATGTTGACTAACCCCCAACGTTTCACAAAGCACCAGGCCGAGGTCTCCTTTTTTATCCTCTTCGAAGAGTGCCACCTGCTTTTCCAGTTTTTGCGGGAGCCACTCGTCATCCGAGTCCTGAAATGCAATATAACTACCCCTGGCAGCTTTTATTCCAATATTCCTGGCCGCCGATACCCCGCGATTGCTAGACTGCTTTAGATAACTAATGCGATGATCGTTGAAAGCCATCACAATCTCCTCAGTGTTGTCGGTAGAACCATCATCAACGATAATAAGCTCAAAGTC
>MGML01000112.1:3753-3905 GCA_001796415.1 Chloroflexi bacterium RBG_13_46_14 | reverse complement strand
TGTCATCGTGGACATCAACTAATCTCAACTCAGGAAAAGAATCATATCCGAATAATGTAAGTATTGCCCACCGGTGATGTCCATTCAGTAAATAGATGATTCCATTTCTCTTAAAACCTTGAATTATTATCGCCGGATTCATGACATCCGGG
>MGML01000112.1:1901-3648 GCA_001796415.1 Chloroflexi bacterium RBG_13_46_14 | reverse complement strand
AAATCGATGTTACTTTCAATATATTTGCAAACAATTGAGCGATATACCGGTACGTCATACAATCCTCCCTTTTCCGGCGGCGTGGAATGATATTTCTTTAAACGGCATAGATACCAGTTATGATAATCAGAATATGCAGTTTCAATTTGACCGTTTATATAGGTCTGGAAGAATGAATAGATGGGCCATGACGAGAGTTTTTTACCTCCATAACCTTCTTCCACGCAGACATCTAGAGGAATAAAACGTAACCTTGAAAATGCTACGTTTTTTTCTACTCTCGTTTTAAAAAGTAGCTTCTTGAGGCATGTTTTTATCAAGCTTTTTAAAGTATTCATTTCTTACCACGTTTTCTAAACCTTGTGAGAAAGAATGTGATCAAATGGTTGCTAAGGTATCTTTTCTTCTCATAAGTATGTTTTAGATATTAGGCTAGGATATTCTTATGAAAGGGTCTAACCCCTCTTGAAACATATGTTCATGCAAAAGTAATTACTTCCATCTAGTGTTGCCGGGTCTGAAAGGAGATCATCAATACTAAGATTGAGATGCTGGCCCGAAGGTAGTCTATGTAATTCTCTTTCTATCACCGCCCGCATCGAGTGATACATATTCGACAATAATTTGTGTTTATTCAGACCCGATATTCTCTCTTCAATGGCGGCATCCGCGATATGGAATCCTGTTCTCTTTAGTGTCTCCAGTATTTCCGCTGACTTTTGCTTTCTCAATAGATCCAAATGCAATTCAATGAAAATCAACAAAGGCAGCTTTTTTTGCAGCGTGTTTTCCATCCCTTTGAATATTTCATATTCATGACCTTCGACATCCATCCTGATCGCTCTGGGATACACCTTGTCTCTCAGAAATTCATCCAGAGTTGTGGCCTGAACATCTAACACCTCACCTGCGTTGAATTTTACTCGTTCTCTGGAATAGTCGGTTAGGGAATGCCAGTTACTCTGAATCGATTTATACAAGGGCACTATTGCCTGTGTATTCGAAATAGCCAGCTCAAATACTTCGATATTAGAGAATGCATTCAATTCTATGTTCTTTTTCAGCAGCTTGACATTGTCCGGATCGGGTTCAATAGCGTAAACTCTACCACTGCCGCCGACTAGACGAGCCTCGAGGAGAGTGTAATAGCCGATATTGGCCCCAATATCGACAACACAATCGCCCTCTTTCAGTTCTCGCTGAAAAGTCTCGACGGAGATAGCTTCCCTGATTCCGTCAACAAGGAGCTGCCGACTTATTCCCGGGTCATTAAGGTCGAGGTTCATTTTACTCCCGAGAATCTCCTTAATGACATTACCCTGTCGTAATTTTGGCTGGTTAATCCTATTTAAGGCCGAGAGAGAAACACGTGCTATTTTCGAGAGGATTGAAAAAAATAATATTTTGAAAAGAATCCTGACACCCAGTTGTTTATAAACTCGATAGGCGTGATCTAAGTACTCTCTCCACATATTTTTTATCATTCTATCGGCCACCTTGTTTTATTTGTTCCTGTAAAGATTGTGATATATATCATCTTCCCGCAATCACTAACGAATTATAACAGCATCAGAATGTATTATCATTGTTTTTCGTAGCGCGGATACTAAAAATTGAACCCAGGATATTACGCAGATTGCCACTCAGGTTATATTTGAAAAACTTATCGAAAATAAAAACCCCGCCAGCATAGACAATTAAACCGAGAATAACGAGTATCATTAAATATAGGATAGAAAAGTTCAAT
>MGML01000112.1:1182-1787 GCA_001796415.1 Chloroflexi bacterium RBG_13_46_14 | reverse complement strand
CAATCAGCCCGAAAAAAGCCAGCACCTGCATGGCCGGTACCATGGGCATCCAATTTTCCCCGAGGAAAATGCGGGTAAAATCTGGCGCCATAATGAAGATCCCTCCGGCGATGGGAAAAGACAACACTGTGATAAGCTGTAATACCCTGAGATAGGTCTCCCTCAACCGGGGCAGGTCATCCTGCAGTTTTGAGTAAGCCGGGAACGTCACCTGTAAAATCACGCCCGATATTTCCGTAGCCGGTAGATGAGTAATTCGGTAAGCCATTTGGTACAGTCCAAGAGCTGACGCTGCCAACAGTTTTCCTAAGACTATATCACCTCCGCTGGATACTAGAAATGTCAGCACGCTTAAAGCCAGTATCCATCTGCCAAAACCTGAAAGCTCCCGGATTTTAGCAAATTCGAAGCGAAAGCGCGGACGGTAGGGATGAAGGACATAAGACAGTATAAAGCGCGTGATATCCCCTGCTAATAGCCCGATAACCAATGCCCAGACACTGCCCAGTATCAGTACCGCTCCGAGGGTACCGATAAAATCCATTAAACTACCACCCATTTCATAAAGAAATCTCTTGTTTAACTCTAACTCTTTACTAAAGTAC
>MGML01000112.1:799-1085 GCA_001796415.1 Chloroflexi bacterium RBG_13_46_14 | reverse complement strand
ATGGGGCTGAGGCGATTAGTACCCCGCATAAAACCAGCCCGCGTAGAACATTTACTGTCCAAGCAGTATCAAGGTATTCCCTGACATCTCCCCTTCTTTGTACCAGCGCCTGGTTGAATCCGGGTTGAGTGAAGTTGTCCAGACTGGACAAAACGAGCATGGCGATACCCATCAGACCAAAGTCATTGGGGACCAGTAGCCTTGCCAGAACCAATAGCCGGACGAAGTACAATACCTGGCCGAAGGCTCTTAGAGCAAACACCCACACCGCAGCGCGGGCAGCCCG
>MGML01000112.1:500-716 GCA_001796415.1 Chloroflexi bacterium RBG_13_46_14 | reverse complement strand
ATCCTTGTATCTAATAAACTGACATAACACGGTTTTTAATGATCCGCTGTATATAATATCCAAATCGATTGAAGAACGCTCCGCCCTCTCGGCTTTCGCCGGGATTATAAAAAGCTTGTATATTTCTTGCCTGCCACAATATTCCTGAAAATTAAAGAAAAATAAACCGCAACTTAACCAGATTGCTCGGTACTCTTAGGTCGCGACGGCCAGCCC
>MGML01000112.1:362-453 GCA_001796415.1 Chloroflexi bacterium RBG_13_46_14 | reverse complement strand
GGGGACGAGCTGCTGGCCGGCGCCAAGAAAATAGCACAACCCCGGAACCCAGCGGATGGCTGGCCAGGCGGTGGATTGAGTATCGATATGG
>MGML01000112.1:0-107 GCA_001796415.1 Chloroflexi bacterium RBG_13_46_14 | reverse complement strand
CGGTCGGGGTCTTTGCCCCGGGCAACAGCTGCATAATAGGCCAGTTGCTGCAACGGCACTATACTTACCAGCGGGTAGAATATCTCATCGACTTTAGGCAATTTTAT
>MGML01000111.1:7525-8054 GCA_001796415.1 Chloroflexi bacterium RBG_13_46_14 | reverse complement strand
ATCATCCATAATCTATCTGGCTATGTTATGCGTCATAACATTCGGGCATGTTGTTCAATTGTGACAATCGTCCTGATTGATGTGTCACAAAAGCTTGGTCTGTGCAATCAACAGCGGTTCTTTAATCCGCAGAGAATTGCAATTAATGAACATGTCGCGTGTTTTTTGGTACCGGAAAGGCGCTAAAACCCTATTTGTTCTAACAAATTGAGGCTAGCTTTGATTTTTTAGAACCAAGTTAGAACAACAGGCTCAACGACCCCCGTTAAAATCGGTTTACGTACACACTGGTGCATGTTAAATGTCTTATTTTCACCTTATCGCAACCATATTGTCATCTTATCGGCAATAAACTGCATCTAAAGTATAACGACGTATTAATAATTAGTTCGTTCGCTGCAGACAAAAGGACTGTTGCCAGTTAAACAGACCAAGCAATTGTGAACTAAAGATTCTCCTTTTATTTCACTTCCCAACCAATTGTGTTTTCACTATTTAGCACTTTTTGAAAATTGCATATTTGTAACGT
>MGML01000111.1:7160-7403 GCA_001796415.1 Chloroflexi bacterium RBG_13_46_14 | reverse complement strand
ATGAGGTAGATAAGAAAAGAGGCTTCATAATTTCAGATAAAGGAATAGTGGTCGTTTCGAAAGGTACTGATATAAGCCGAAGTGATCCATCTCTTCTTTGACACACCTGATCTTCCGTATCTACATCTACCTCGAATCTATATTGTTTACCTATATTCCTGCTTTTATACGATAGTTTTACTTCCAGTTCTCCCGCTTTGACATTGTTTTACTCCCTGGCTTGAATACGTTATCGCGTAAACT
>MGML01000111.1:4728-7096 GCA_001796415.1 Chloroflexi bacterium RBG_13_46_14 | reverse complement strand
AGTTTGGGCATCTTGTTTTCGCTCGAATAGCATCAAAGGAATGCCATGTTTATCTTCAGTATGCCCTTTAAAATCGGAGATGTGTTTACTAATGAAAGTAACGATTTCCTCGTTTCTTTGTGCTCCTAAGTCTTTAGTGACATAAACCTCATGAAAAGCCTTATAACTTGGAGTAACACCGTCCTGAGTTCGCCACTTATGCTCCGGTTCTTTCTGGATGTGCTGTTCTTTCTCCGTCATACGCTCTCCTTATTGCCTTTGGTGAATGGAGATGCTTTTAACAGCATTTCATCTTTATCCTAAATGTTTAATATTTCATTTGCAATCAATTATAGGAAAATTGTTAGAAACGACATATAATAATAAACAAGTAAACCTTGGTCTTCCGGGAGGTGTAGCATGGTTAATGATAGGGGACATTCGGAACGGGAAGAGTCCGGTGAAGCTAAAATCCAAATCTTGGGCACTAATCCAGACAATCCAGAGAAGGGAAGAATATTCGTCTGGGCCAAAATGGGTTGGTTCGAGCGTTTAGAGGGACCATCTGGAGATATAGCTTTTACTCCTATTGCCGATTCGGAAGAAGAATTACGGAAATTGATTTCACGGGATAGCCCAAAGGCAGATTTAGATGACCTTAGGGGCAAATATAGAAAAAGAGTCTCTGAGGAATTCATAGAGCAATCCGCATCATACTCAGATTCTTCTGAAGATTCGAGCGAAGAGTCCGACAATGATGAAGAGCAAAAATACCACCAGCATGACCTATGAAAGGCCTTCCTTAAGATATCTATGGTGGGGCAAATTGTGATTTTGGTAGCAGGCATAGTGGTATTCAGGAAAGTTGGCTGGATGTAATCGGAGATGACAATTACTCATTTCGTTACGGTCGATGAAATTCCAACAATGCAAATTAAAAATTAACCCTACCACCTGCGTGACAGAAAAAATGAATTATTGCACAATCGTAAGGTATAGGGTGTAGCCTTTAAATATCCACTACTTCCGAAATTTCAATTGGCCCACGTTCGCTGACTACATACAGGTAATGCTTATCCGGGTGCGGGTTGGTTAGCTTAATACGCGACAACAAATTAAACAAAAAGGAAAGTATTTTGAAAATAAAACTTAAATTCTTGGGAGGAGCCGGCAATGTCACAGGCTCAAGCTACCTGCTCGAAGCGTCAGGGAAACGTCTATTGGTGGACTGTGGCCTGTATCAGGAATGGCAACTAAAAGGCAGAAACTGGCAATTCCCTGTACCCCCTGATAGCATTGACGCCGTCCTTCTTTCGCATGCCCATCTAGACCATAGTGGCCGCATTCCGAAACTGGTAAAGGAAGGATTCAATGGTACAATCTACTGCACTGACGTCACTGTCAAACTGGCTGAAATAATGCTTGAAGATGCCGGACACATTCAAGAAGAGGATGCGTTTACCAAGCAAAGGAGGCACGAAAAGGAAGGTAGAAAAGGTCCTCACCCTGAAATTCCTCTATACACAGCAGAAGATGCTATAAAGTGTATTCCCTTGTTCGAGCCGGTTAAGTATGGCGAATCGTTTGAAATCGGGAATGGCATTAAAGCGACTTTCTACGATGCGGGGCATGTGCTCGGTTCAGCGATGATTAAAATCTCAATAGGACAGAACGGCGATGAAAGAAGCATTATTTTCTCAGGCGACATTGGAAGATGGAATGCTCCGATCTTAAGAGACCCCACGATCTTCGATAAAGCTGATTATATACTGGTGGAGTCCACTTACGGAAATAGGCTTCATGAGAATATGAACGATATAAAGGACGAGTTGGATGAAGTTATCCTATCAACAATTAAAGCTGGCGGTAATATAGTAGTCCCAGCCTTCGCCCTGGAGAGAGCACAAGAACTGCTTTTCTATTTGAGAGAATTGCGTAATGAGAAACGCATACCAATGTTGGTGGTATTCATGGATAGTCCAATGGCTATCAATATTACTGAAGTCTTCGAAGATAATTCAAACTATTTCGATAAAGAGACAATGGCGCTCGTGCGTAAGGGATTATCTCCGTTCGAATTTTTAGGCCTCAAGATGTCGAGAACCAATGAGGAATCCAAGGCTATTAATAGTATCAAAGGTACCGTTATGATTATAGCCGGGTCGGGTATGTGTACTGGCGGTCGAATTAAGCACCACCTAGTAACTAACATCTCACGGACTGAAAGCACTATCCTGTTTGTAGGTTATCAGGCAAGTGGAACGCTGGGACGCCAGATTCTGGATGGTGCGGAGAGCGTGAGAATCTTCGGACAGTACCTCCCCGTTCGCGCTAGAATCGCACATATTGATGGGTTTTCCGCTCACGCCGATAAAGACGATCTATTGAA
>MGML01000111.1:3278-4377 GCA_001796415.1 Chloroflexi bacterium RBG_13_46_14 | reverse complement strand
GTGTAATCCCATTTTTCTTCAACGAGTTCACCGGGAGCATTTCCTATCCGTCGTCATCGTGTCTGCCGATAATACCTCCTTTCTTTGCCAATAAAAAAACGTGTCTATTCTCTTGCCCAATTCTACTTTAGAGGTTCCGGTTCAGACCTACAGCCCCATTTTTTTTGCCAATTTTAGAGTGCAGACGAGAATTCGATCGGCAGTAGTGAAGATGGAAGGACATCATGGAAACGCAGCCACATTATCGCAATGTCATCAAAGACTTGAGTAGACTGCGACCATTAAGTATTAACTTGATCGTCGGTCTTTTCTTCAGGTTTATTGCTAAACACCTTCTCCTGCATCCTCCGCATGAACCTGATAACCGCCGGATCGTCTTGTTCCTGTTGGACAGTTCGAGCGGTTTGGGCGGCGGTAACCCTCTTTAATTTCCCAAGAGTCGTTCGGGTGCTACCGTAGAGTTGAGCCCCTTCGACAATAAGCATCTCGAGAGAGGCTTTTAACGTCGTTTTTTCCATATCCGCGACCGCTTTGATGATGTCGTAGGACGCTTTAGAAACCCAGATGTTTTTAAAGTAGATATCCGGACGCGTTTCTTGTGTTAGTTTATATCTCTTTTTCTTCCGAAACATTTCCAAAACCTCTTTTATTCTAATAAATTGAGGCTCCCTTTGATTTATTAGAATGTTATTCTAATAACACGCTCAAGCACACCCGTTAAACGACGTTTGGTGGCACGTTAATTGCAGTAAAAATGCAAATGATAAGAGCTTATACGTTACTAAACGCATGATTCGATACCTTTATCGCCTCTTACATGTCAATTTCGATAACTTTAAACGTTGCTATCTTCATCTTCGGTATCGCTGCTTTGGATTTTTCTCAGCGATTTGTTCGGCTTCATCGAGCAGATTGTGGTAACAGCGGCCCGGGATGCGGGTTTTACCCAGGTCGACATCTATTACCTTCTACGCTCTGATCGTATCCCTCGATGTAGGCAAGGAATTTACCTCATTTTCTTTATTTTCTGTCATTATACATCCACTATCTGTCACTTGCAAGATGATACATACAGTTATTGCATCAATTAGCAATAGCT
>MGML01000111.1:989-3254 GCA_001796415.1 Chloroflexi bacterium RBG_13_46_14 | reverse complement strand
GATTATAATGTCGGAGGAAGATATGGATAAGCGTATTCGTAAACCAATCGTTAAAGAAGACACAAGGCGTGAATGGCTGCGAAGGTTTGAATCGGGCGAGAGTCTTGAGGATATCGCTAAAAAGGAGAGCTTTGACATCCGTACAGTGAAACGCCAGGTCGATAAAGCAGAAGAAGAATGTGCCAGTAAAGAAGTAAGACAAGCCGTCCTCCGCAACGCTTTACTCGATCACTTCCAAGACATGGTTTATCTAGTTGAAAAAGTCATGGAGTTTATTAACGCCAAAGCTACCGTTTCACTGGAACCGGAAAAGGAGAAGTTACTCGATGGTCTAAGACAGCATCTTCCGAGAAGTCCGATTTTCAAATGTTTAAATCGCTGGGAGCTTCTTCAGAAAGGTAAGGCAGAAATCAACCAGAAGATTTCCGGGAGACTACTTGATATCAAAGTCCTTCTGAAGTTAGGGGGAGATGATATTAAGGATTTGCCTAAGGAAAATTACTCAAGCTTACGCGACATTTTGAATCATCAGATTGAGTGCTGGTCGACAGGTGTTAAAGCGCTGGATGTTTCGCGTGATTTCGTCATGAAGGACACTGGAGAGTTAGTAGACGTCAACTATGGACGATACAATATCGGGATGATGTCCAAAGATACGGGGAACAGGCTTAAAAACGCTATTTCAAAGATTGAACAGAAAATACTGAAATGGGAAGAAGTAAAAAAACTTGGGGAGCTTTATATCGAGGAGACCAGATTACGGAACAAGTTGCTGGATGAGCTGCAGGTGATAAAATTACGCAGGGTTGTTCCCGGGCGGTGCCGGTATTGTCCTATTTAAGACAGAGAGACGATAAAGCTGTGCATACGGCGCACCCGCTAAAGGTTGAACCGAACAAGCAATTGTATCCTTAATTAAAGAATTTCATCAGATATTAATAGCCACGTCTGCTTTGTGTCTGCCATCATGACGACGAGTATTCGTTCCTTGACATTGCCTTTTATTTTTCATAAAGTGACCGCGTATGATTTATTGCTCTTTGTCCGGTTTCATCAAGTTCGCGCATCATAACAAATAGAGGGGAAAAAAGGAGACCCGTTTGCTGGAGGATTTTCAGATCGTCGCTCTGGTAAAAAATGGTAATGTCGATTCTTTTGCGGATATTGTCGAACGTTACCAATCACCTGTCTTCCGGTATGTCTACAGATTGACCGGCAGCAATGATATTGCCCAGGACCTTACGCAAGACACTTTCGTGCAAGCCTTCGAAGGACTTCTAAAAACAGAAATAAATGTATCATTTAAAGCCTGGCTGTACCGCATTGCTACAAACAACGTTTTACAGCTCTGGCGACGAAAGCAAGTGCTCTCTTTTATTCCTCTCAAAGAGGATTCTAGAAATCGCGATTTTACCGATACGGATAGGTCTGAGGCGATAGGAATACAGTTGGATGTTCAAGTTACTCTGGCAAAAATACCAGGAAAGCAGAGAATCTGCATGGTGCTCCATTTCGTTGAGGGATTCAAATACCATGAGATTGCTATCGCATTAGGAATCTCTGAAGAGGCGGTTCGTAAAAGAGTAGCGAGAGGGAGTCTGGAGTTTAAAAGATTGTACGACTCCAGGGAGGTGCAGTGAGATGAGATGTAAAGAAGTTGAGGAAATGCTTTCCGCATTCGCAAATGACGAACTATCGCCTTCTGATAGGAAAATAGTTCAACAGCACCTTGAAGGTTGTGCGAATTGCCGGGAAAAACTGGTTGGTTATACGCAGGTCCGGGAACGGCTAGTAACTCTGAGAACGGGAGTAGAAGCGCCGGATACAAAAGGATTGATAATGTCCCGTATCAAATCTGCTGACTTTACGAAAAAAAGGCAGAACATCTGGAAACGCAGGGCATCAGTGCTCGTTCCCACATCGCTAATTCTAATGACTATACTTACGATCTTTTTATGGAATCCATGGAACGGCTACAAAAATATTATTGCCGAAGCGTATTCTGCAATTTCTAATGTTCAATCATACCGTATGTCACTTACGAAAGGCAGCAGTACGGAAGCTCCCACTATTGTGTATGCGGCTGAATTTGTAGCTCCTGACCGTTATCATTTGACCCAGGTGATTGACGGAGAAACCCTGGAGTTCATTTACATTGGCGATGAAGAATATTATGAGGGCAACTACAGGTCTTTTGCGACTATGAAGTTTGAGACGGATATTTTTTCATCGATGATTACCCGTGAAGCCACTTTGAGGTATCTC
>MGML01000111.1:806-944 GCA_001796415.1 Chloroflexi bacterium RBG_13_46_14 | reverse complement strand
AGATAAGCAAAGCAGAACAGTCCAATGATGGCATCACGATTTCTTACCGTACTTACAAATTCTCTGATTTCAATCAGCCGATTACTATTGAGGCGCCGTTGGATTCCGCCGGTGCTCTGTTAACAGGCTGGGTTTCTA
>MGML01000111.1:652-733 GCA_001796415.1 Chloroflexi bacterium RBG_13_46_14 | reverse complement strand
AATAACATATACCGTCGCCCTCCGAAATATAAGTGAAAGTACGGTCAATGAGCTTGATATTAATATTCTATCTACCTTTAC
>MGML01000111.1:0-640 GCA_001796415.1 Chloroflexi bacterium RBG_13_46_14 | reverse complement strand
CCTAGTTGGCTTAGTGATGAAGTGGACAGGCGGACTATCTTCACCCAAACCGTGGAGCTTGGACCCAGGCGAATCTGTGGAGTATGAAATCACATTTGTTTATGACGCTACCAGCGCTTTCCCTGATGATATTGTCCAATACATAGAAAATTCTGGCCTGTATATCGGCTATATTGACTCGGAAGGTAAGCAGAAAACGGAACTGGTACACTTTACTGCGCCTGACTCTATATATGCGCTTCCTACCAATACACTTCCTACCTATGAGCTTTCAGCTGTCGGGGAGTACAGGATAAAAGAACCAGGAGCTTCATCTTCCTCAGGAAGTATTAGTAGTGAAATTGGGGGTCAGAAATACCTTTTCGTACTTGTTGGTACACAAAACTCCGACACACCGGCGGAACCGGGAATATTAATACTAAACATCCGGAATCCGGCGAAGCCTGTTAAAGTCTCTTACCTGGAAGCTCCGGAAGGTGCCTGGTTTACGATGGATTCAGCCCTGTCTGGCTCGGTCTTCTATATTTCCACCAGTGATTTCCTCTGGATAGTGGATATTTCGAATCCAAAGGCACCTAGGGAATTGGCTAAAATAAAAGGGACATACCCTGATATCGTGGTCTCTGGCAATTACGCCTAT
>MGML01000110.1 GCA_001796415.1 Chloroflexi bacterium RBG_13_46_14 | reverse complement strand
GGAAATTGCCGTTTCCCAGTTTACAAGGTACATCTGGTCAACCTTTCCTGTCCGAATCGCTGCTTCCCGCGTCGACTGGTCAGGAATGATGAACCACTTCAGGTGGTCGAGATAAGGTAACTCGTCGCCCATTCCCGGTCCTGCCGGATTTTTCTGCCAGTAGTTTGGATTTCTATCGAAGGTAGCAGCGCTGCCGACAACATAGTCCATGAGCATGAACGGTCCGGGTCCGACCGAATTTCTCCAGTCAACCAGGTTACCGTACTTGTCAATTACTTCTTTAGGTATGGGGCGACCCCATATACCCAGACGGCTGATAGCAGAAGCGAGAGCATCAGCTGGTACCTTAACGGTAACTTCCCATTCTCCTGTTTTTGTTATCACGGCATCTCTGAGGTTTAGAGCCGCCGCATATGTATAACTGTTGGGATTGCGGACGATCTGGTCGAGTGTGTAGACAACATCGTCAGCCGTTACTTCCCGTCCGTTAACCAGCCGGCTGGCCTCACTGTCCGGATTACGGGCAAAGTGGATTCCAGGACGGATGTGATAGATGAGCGTTCCTTCGTTCGTTTCAAAATCAGCCGACCATTCCCAGCTTTCGGCAATAAAGCCGGCTTTGTTGCCAAATACATCTTCACTCATCCTCCAGTCGGTTTCACCGGTGCCGGCAGGTCCTTTTGCCCAGTCACCTGCCCACAGCGGGTCATTGGTAACGCCGATTGTAGGCTGGGGAACTGGCGAACCTTTATAACACAGTTCGAAGCTCGTTATATCGCCTGCCAGCGCCAGATTAAGCGTACCACCGTATCTCGGCTGGTCGGATGGTAAACTCGGTGTTTCTTCATCGACCTCATCAGTATCAAGTTTAGTTTCCGATTCGGTAATCTTAACGACGTCTTCGGTATCATCTTCCGTCGATTTTGTTTCTTTAGTTTCGGTATCGCAGGAAGCAATAACCAGGGATAACACCATGAGACAACTTATCAGTGTCCAGATTATTTTCTTCATAATGAATAGCCTTTCTCTCGAAAATGGTAATGGAAATTAATCTTAACCTGCCTTTTACGGGCATCAGGAATATCTTTACGTTCCGACTCCTGATGCCCTTATACAATCATTTTTCAGTATACCTCGTGTTCTATGAGATTAACGATGTGCTATGTAATCCAACCATCAAACTAATAACCCATCGCTCCTTTCAGCTCTTCATCAACCCAGATGTAATTGCGATAAAGGTGCGTGGATATATGTCCGAAATTAGTTTCACCTCTATAATTCTGTACCCAGGGCCACCACATCCAGTAGAGATTTCGTATAGGTAGCCAGATGCCCCAGGCATTATCCAGTATATGAGGAACGACTGCTTTTACTGCCTGCCTGACTGCTTGATCATCCTTACAGAGATTTTCCTGGACTTTGTTATAGGCTGCTCTCGTTTCATCGCTTCCCCAGAAACTGGGATTACTTGAACTCTCGGGACGGCATTCATGCATGTTAGCGAAGCCGTATGGATAGGTGTCTGCCATTATCATTTCAGGGAAGGTTCGGCCTTTCTTCATCCCGAAATGGGCGCCGCCATCGACTACTGAAAGTTCCATATCGACACCAACGGCCAGCAGGTATTCCCTAATTATGGACAGAAGGTCAACCTCCATCGAGTTGCAGGTCATAACCGTCTTGAATCCATTGGGATAACCTGCCTCGGCAAGGAGTTGTTTTGCCTTCTCGGGATTATAGGTAAATAATTCCTGGACAGATTCAGGCATCTCCTCAAGCGGAACATAAACATCGGCCATGGAAGCGCTTGGAACGAAAGGATAACCAAGCATGACCCCATGACCTTTGTATAAACCTTCGAGGATTTCTTCCTGGTCTACTGCCAGATTAAGCGCTCTTCTTACTTTCAGGTCGTTAAACGGCAGATCCTTGTCCAGTCTGCCGCAAGGGAAGGTAGGAATCCATGGTAATGTAGGCGAATACTGCATATCAGGACATTGTTCTAAAAATAATTCCCAGTCTTCGACACTTACATTGGACAGCATATCGATTTTGCCTGTTCTGAAGGCCGCCTGCTGGGAAGAAAGGTCCGAAACTATTAATTGTTTCATACCATCGAGATATGGGATAGGGTTCTCCGGGTGTACGGGGTCGTTCGACCAGTAATCCGGATTCTTTACGAAGGTTAAAGAACTGGATGTTACGTAATCAGTCAGCATGAATCCGCCTGTACCGACAACGTTCTCCCAGTCATTCATGTCACCATACATTTCAACTACTTCAGGGGGAGTCATCGAGCTGTACCATCCGTTTAGAAGAAGCATTTTCCCCTGTACGCGCGAAGGGGTCTTTACCTCGAGAGTATATTTATCAAGAGCCGTGATCGATACCGGTCTGTCTTCCGGGGGATTGGCCGAGGCAAGGTAGCACCTGTCACATGCCCATTCCCTTTTCAAACTAAACTCAGCATCATAGGCAGTGAATTCTCTGCCGTTCAGCGGTGCTTTATCCCACCACTGGACTCCCGGCCTGATATGAAAGATAATAGTCTCGTCATCGGGCATTTCATAACTTTCAGCCAGGGCTCCTCTCAGGTAACTGATGCTTTGCATATGACCGAGCTGCCAGTCTAATTCACCGGTCCCGGCCGGTCCTTTACTCCAATCACCTATCATCAACGGCTCGTTCATAATACGCATTTCAGATATCATAATAGACAATATTATACCCGGATCATATCCCTGTGGATCGCCTCCCAGGGCAATAAGTGTACCGCCATATTTCGGTTCATCAGGATCACGCATACCTTTGACAACCACACTCTCCGTCTTCTGTTCGCCTGTCTCGGACTCGGTGATTACAACCTTATCGTCACCTTCATCTGCTTTAATTTCCTTTTCAGTAGTTTCTGACTCGCAGGAAACAGTTATCAGGGATACAAGCATTATTAAACTCAGTGTTAATAGCCATATTTTTCGCATATCTTTATTTATATTCCTCCGATTTCGGTTTCTTATAATTCTTGAATATCCCGGTATAGAAAGCAAAAAGCACCGGAAAATGCTATCTCTATAACATTCCCACTGCTTTTTCTGTCAGTACAATCACCTCCTTTCGAGAAGGTGGAGCATAGTAAACGAGGATGGACTTACGAGTAGTGCATTCTACCTAATTGCCATAACAATGTCAATAGAAAGACGGGGAAATATTCGATTATTTTACCCGTGAGAACATGAGAGTGGTAAATTGTACCAGGATATTACTCTCTATCGTGCATAATCTTAACTGTATCCTTTGACTTGTTATCAATTGACAAGAATTATCCTCTCAATATAATATCAGTCACATCGAGGTTTTATTTATATGGATTTATTTACACATCTTAATTACATATTCTATCCGGGTTCCGTAGCAGTAATCGGCGCTTCATCCAATCCGCAGAAACCCGGGTACTTATGTACTTCAAACCTTGTTAATGACGGATTTAAAGGGAAAATTTATCCTGTTAATCCTTCATTATCCGGGTTGTTAGGCTTAAAGACATACTCTACGATTCTGGACATTCCTGGCGAGGTGGATCTGGCGATTTCCGTCGTTCCGGCTGAACAGGCTTTTTCCGTGTTAAAAGACTGTATAAAAAAACGGGTAAAGGGAATCATTTTCGTGAGCGCCGGCTTCAGTGAAATAGGTTCGGAAATAGGATCGAACTTACAGTATGAACTGAAGGAAATAGCGGATAAAGGTGGTATTAAAATAATCGGTCCCAACACGATGGGACTGATAAACACGAAAGCCAATCTTAATGCTACTTTTTCACCTGGTCTAGGTTTGAGTAAAATCGGTAATGTTTCTGTGGTAAGTCAGAGCGGAGGAATGTGCGTTTACCTGGTAAATGCTTTGACTGATAACAACATTGGAATCGGAAAAGTTATAGGTCTGGGAAACCGTTGCAACCTCGACTTCGATGAAATGGTTGAATATCTCGCACGGGATGAAGATACTGAAGCAATAGTCCTGTATATCGAGGGTTTGAATAATCCCAAAAAACTCATGGATGCAGCCTTTAAGACTGTAAAAGAGAAACCGATAATTGTCTTCAAAGGCGGCAGGAGTGAAGAAAGCAGTACGGCTACCAGGTCACATACCGGGAGTCTTGCCGGTAAATATGAGTATTATAAAGCAGCATTCAGACAGGGTGGTATGATATCGGTCGACACTCTCACCGAACTTGCTGACGTAACAAAAGCCATGGTCCTTCAACCTCCGGCACAAGGTAACAGGCTGGCAGTGTTATCTCTACAGGCAGGTCCGGGAATTATAGCCGCTGACACAGCCCGAGAATATGGGATGAAACTCTCAGTGTTTTCATCTGAAACCAGACAACGCCTGAAAAAAAATATTTCTCCTCTTCTTTCTATAGAAAATCCGGTCGATATGGCATGGACGGGAAGTAATATCGATACCTGCCGGGAAATACTGGATGCGGTAATGGAAGATGAAAACGTTGATGCTGTGATCGTGGCATTCATCTCTTTTGACCTCAGTAGAGAATTACCTAAGGCATTGATCGAGGTATCCGGTAGGTTTAATAAACCTGTGATCGCGTGTGTAGGTTCTCTTGGTTCAGCGGACAAAACCATCAACGCCCTGGAAGCGGCCCGTATTCCGACCTATCCCTTTCCCGACAGAGCCTGTACCGGTATGGCTGGATTGGTGAAATATGGTATTATCCGGGAGAATTATTCAGGATGTTGACGTAATTCTCAAGGATTCTTGTACCGGAATTCTTGTTATTACTAACATATCGGATATATAATCTAGTACTTCTATCGTAAGGCATTAATATAGGTTGATAGTGCAGTGAGCATAAACAAGTATCGGTGGGATAATTGGTGAAATCACGAAAGTTTTGATATGGTGTGGTGTCTTTAAAGTAAGTAATAAAAAAAAATGGAAGGAAAAAGGCAAAAATGAAGATCACCGAAATAGAGTGCGTACCAATCAGTGCTCCCAGTCCCATGCGTGGTAAAGGCAGAACCAGTAATATTCTCCTGGTAAAAATCCATACCGATGAGGGTATCACCGGAATAGGTGACGCCGGTGGCGTGAACCAGGAAGCGGTAATTATGATGATCAGGCAATGGGCGCCATTCCTTATCGGTGCTAACCCTCTGGACAGAGGACCTATTATGGCAAGGTTAAGTATGGCAATAGGATCTGTCTGGGGAATGTCCTATCCTGCAGCTGTATCAACAATTGACTTTGCCCTCTGGGATCTTGCCGGAAAAGCACTAAATCAACCG
>MGML01000109.1:5507-9042 GCA_001796415.1 Chloroflexi bacterium RBG_13_46_14 | reverse complement strand
CTTAGAAACGACCGGAACGGTACGAGAAGCACGTGGGTTCGCCTCGATCACATAGACTATATCATCGCAGATAGCGTACTGCACGTTCATAAGTCCGACGACCTTTAACTCCATGGCAATACGCTTTGTATATTCTTCTATCGTATCGATATGTTTCTTTGGCAGACTTACCGGTGGCAGCACGCAGGCCGCATCGCCGGAATGAACCCCCGCATATTCGATATGCTCCATGATCGCCGGAATGATAACTTCTTCTCCATCCGAAAGCGCATCCGCTTCCGTCTCGATAGCATTTTCCAGGTAACGCTCAATAAGCACCGGTCTGCCCGGCATCACCTTTACCGCCGTACTCACATACTGTCGAAGTCCGGCTTCGTCATGGACTATCTCCATACCACGTCCGCCAAGCACATAAGAAGGGCGCAGAATTATCGGGTAGCCGATACGTTTCGCTATTTCCAGAGCCTCTTCCAGACTCTCAGCAGTACCTGATTCGGGCATCGGAATGCCGTATTGAAGCATCATCTCCCTGAAACGGCCCCGATCCGATGCGATGTCTATCGAGTTTACGGACGTGCCAAGTATTTTTACTCCTGATTTCTCGAGTTCCGCGGCGATATTAAGTGGTGTCTGTCCTCCGAATTGCACGATAACACCGAGCGGCTTTTCAGTCCTGTATATATTTAGTACATCTTCAACAGTAAGGGGTTCGAAATACAGCTTATCGGAAGTATCGAAATCGGTTGAAACTGTCTCAGGATTACAGTTAACCATTATCGTTTCATAGCCATCATCTCTAAGAGCATAAGAAGCGTGCACACAGCAGTAATCGAACTCGATACCCTGTCCGATACGTATCGGACCGCTGCCGAGAACGATTGCCTTCTCTCTGTTTGTAGGTTTAGCTTCATTTTCAATTTCATAGGTGCTGTAATAATAGGGAGTACTGGCATCGAACTCGGCGGCGCAGGTATCAACCGTCTTGTATACTGCCTGTATACCCCAGGTTTCCCGTAATTCGCTTATGTGGCTACTAGAACCACCGACCAGTTCAGCGATCTGCTCATCGGAGAAACCGAGTCGCTTCGCCTGCCACATCAGTTCCTGGGTAAGTGGTCCCGAGCGAAGTTTGTTCTCCATTTCAACGATGTTCCTGAGTTTCTTTGTAAACCACAGGTCGATCCGGGTACGCTCCGATATTTCCTCAGGAGTGATCCCTTTCCTGAGTGCAGAAGCTATTGCCCACAACCGCAAATCGTTCGGTTCCAGGGGGAAAGCATTTATATCCGAAGCCCATTCCCACTCGGGAGCTTCCCAGAGGAGTGACTTCCGGTTGGTTTCCAATGAACGTACGGCTTTTTGTAACGCTGCTTCAAAGCACCTGTCGATAGCCATTACCTCACCAGTGGCTTTCATTTGTGTTCCGATTACGCGGTTATTCGGAGAAAACTTATCGAAGGGCCAGGAAGGAATTTTCACTACGACGTAGTCCAGAGCCGGCTCAAAAGAAGCCATAGTCTTACCGGTAACCTGGTTGGGAATCTGGTCAAGGGTTCTGCCAACAGCTATTTTCGATGCCACGCGCGCTATCGGGTAACCGGTTGCCTTGCTGGCAAGAGCGGAGCTGCGGCTGACCCGGGGATTCACCTCGATAACGTAATAATTACTGCTGGCCGGATCCAGGGCGAACTGCACATTGCAGCCGCCTTCGATACCCAGAGCCCTGATAATGTTCAGACTCGCTGTCCGAAGCATCTGGTATTCTTTGTTAGTAAGTGTCTGGCTGGGAGCAACAACTATACTGTCCCCGGTGTGAACGCCCATAGGATCGAAATTTTCCATATTACATACGGTTATGCAGTTATTGGCGCTGTCACGCATAACCTCGTACTCGATCTCTTTCCATCCGACAACCGATTGTTCCAGTAATACCTGAGAAATAGGGCTGTTAGAAAGGCCTCTGGATACAACCGATTCCAGTTCTTCCCAGTTATTCGCGATTCCGCCACCGGTTCCTCCGAGGGTATATGCGGGGCGGACGATCAGCGGTAAACCAAGCTCTCTGGCTGCTTCTTTCGCCTGCTCTAGCGTGGTCACGGTGTAACTGCCGGGAACTGGCTCATTGATACTAATGAGAAGCTGCTTGAACAACTCACGATCTTCAGCATTTCTAATTGTCTGGATAGGAGTACCAAGAGAACGAACATTGTATTTCTCAAGAATACCGGCATCGGCAAGTCCCACTGCCAGGTTAAGTCCTGTCTGCCCCCCGAGCGTTGGAAGCAGTCCGTCCGGTCTCTCCTTTTCAATGATCCTCGCTACCATGTCGATGGTTAACGGCTCGATATAGGTAATATCGGCAATACCTTCATCCGTCATAATCGTCGCCGGATTCGAGTTTACAAGTACGGAGACAATACCTTCCTCGCGCATCGCTTTACATGCCTGAACGCCAGCGTAGTCGAACTCCGCTGCCTGACCGATTATTATAGGACCCGAACCGATTATCAGTACTTTGTGTGGTTTTTCCGCCAATGCTATTCCTTCCCATCCTTTATCATTTCGAGGAATCTCTGGAACAGGTAAGTATTATCCAGCGGACCGGGAGATGCTTCCGAGTGATACTGGATAGCAAAAACAGGTAATTCCTTATGCCTGATACCTTCCACGGTACCGTCATTGAGATTCAAATGGGTAATTTCGAGTTCAGTTCCAATAGTGTCAGGATCTATGGCGTAGCCATGGTTCTGAGCGGTGATATGGATTCTTCCGTTCGCAAGTTCACGCACCGGGTGGTTACCGCCGCGATGGCCGAATTTCAATTTGAATGTTTTCGCTCCGAATGATCTGGCTATTAGCTGACTGCCGAGACATATCCCCATGATCGGCTTTTTATCTATCAGTTTCCTGGTTGTCTCCACCAGGTAATCCAGCAGGGCCGGATCGCCGGGACCCGGGGAAAGCAGAATACCATCAGGATTTTGCGACATTATATCATCCACGGAAGCGGTGCAGGGGACGACGGTTACACCGCAATCGTGCTGATTCAAGAGACGAAGTATATTAAACTTAAGACCGCAGTCCAGTACTACCACGTGATACGGAAGCTTAGCCGTCCCGGGTCTCCACCGGTATAATTCCGGTGTGGTGACTTCCTTTACATAATCTGTCGAACCATAATCCGGCACCTTCTTCAGTACCTCGAGCGCCTGCTCGGGAGTTTTATCACTTGTTATCAAACCCATCATCACGCCGGCAGAGCGAAGACGCCTCGTGATAGCACGCGTGTCGACTCCCTGGATTCCGGGGATTCTGCTATCCGCCAGATACTGGTGTACTGTTCTCTGGTTCAGGTAATGACTGGGTTCGGAGCATCCTTCTCTTACTACAAATCCCCTGACACGTATGCCTGCCGACTCATAATCCTGTTTGTTTATTCCATAGTTACCGATTAAGGGATAAGTAGGAACAAGAATCTGTCCTGCATAGGAGGGATCGGTGAGCATTTCCTGGTACCCGATCATACTTGTACAGA
>MGML01000109.1:4748-5441 GCA_001796415.1 Chloroflexi bacterium RBG_13_46_14 | reverse complement strand
AGAATCGATATCTTTTTGATCCGGTCTCAGTTCGGCTGAGGGAGCTTTTTTTATTACTGTCTCAGGAATTATTTCAGTATTTGAAATAGAGTTCCTGTATTTACATAATTCATAGACCAGCGTTTTCTGTACGTCTTTAATTATGCCAAAACCTCCAGCCATGTCCCCGTAAAGCGTTGAATAACCGGTTGCCGTTTCACTTTTATTACCCGTAGTCAATACCAGCCAGCCAAATTTATTAGACAATGCCATGAGTATATTACCCCTGATACGCGCCTGCAGGTTTTCTTCAGTGACGTTAGGCTCCTGTCCTGCAAAAGATTCTTCCAGCATTTCAAGATAAGCTTTAAAAGCTTTTTCAATAGGGATAGTGAGGAATTTGATCCCCAGATTTCCAGCAAGTAACTCAGCGTCCGTTTCGCTTCCCGGAGATGAATACCTGGAAGGCATTGCCACGCCAATCACATTGTCGTTACCCAGTGCGTCGACCGCTATGGCTGCTACAAGGCTGGAATCGACTCCTCCCGAAAGTCCGATGAGTACTTTCTCGAAACCGTTTTTTCGGATATAATCGCGCGTACCGAGTACGAGGGCACTGTAAACTTCCGCATTTTTTTCGAGACGTTCAACATTTCTCAAGGGTAAATCCGGTTTGTCTGTATTGAATGGAGTCCCGGAAATAACGATTTTCTC
>MGML01000109.1:0-4736 GCA_001796415.1 Chloroflexi bacterium RBG_13_46_14 | reverse complement strand
TCCCTGCTCCTCATGCAGCAGCAGTTCTTTTCTCCACCTGGGATCATGAAGTCTCGTTCGGAATACAGATTCCACGTCGATATCAGCAATGACCAGGTCTTCCTCGAACTGTTTACCTTTCGCAACCAGTCGCCCTGTCTCGTCTATTATCAGGCTGTTTCCATCGAAAATCAGCTCATCCTGACCTCCGACCAGGTTATTATAGACGAAAACCGCCACGTTATCGGCTGCCCTGGTGGAAATCATACGTTCCCTGATACCGCCTCTGCCGAAGTGATATGGAGACGCGCTGATATTAATGATAATTTCTGCTCCCGAATATGCCTGGGTAGTAGCCGGGCCGGCCTCATACCATATGTCTTCACAGATATTAACTCCAAATTTTGTATCACCGATTTCCCACACGGAGCACTCTGTCCCTGAACGGAAGTATCTGTCTTCATCGAACACTCCGTAATTAGGAAGAAATATTTTATGGTATACCCCGGCCAGATTACCATCGTGTATTATGGCTGCGGCGTTAAATATATCATCTCTGGAATCAACGAATCCCACAATGACTGTTATCCTTGGAGATGCTTTGATGACTTTCTCGAGAGTTCGCAGGTTTTCTGAGATAAACTTGGGTTTGAAAAGCAGGTCTTCGGGCGGGTATCCGCAGATTGCGAGTTCCGGGAATGTCAGCAAGTCGACTCCCGAAGACCTGGACTCTTCTATCACTTTCAGGATTTTATCCGCGTTACCGGCGAAATCACCCACAGTTGTATTTATCTGAGCTATTCCGACTCGTAACCGGTGCATATTAACTCAATCCTGGAATTCATTAAGCATATTTTACAATATTGGGAGATATTTATTAAGCTCGTATTCTGTTACCTGGATCCTGTACTCATTCCATTCGATTTTCTTGTTTGCCACAAAATTCTTGAAAACGTGGTCACCCAGGGCTTTGCGTACCAGTTCGCTCTTTTCCGTCAACTGAACGGCTTCGAGTAAACTCGCTGGAAGAGTCCCTATCCCTCTGTTGGCTCGTTCCTCTTCACTCATTTCATATACATTTTCCTCAACCGGTGCAGGTGGTTCCAGTCTCGCTTCGATACCTGCAAGTCCGGCGGCCAGCATGACACTGAATGTAAGGTATGGATTACAGGCAGGATCCGGTGACCTGAACTCAATCCTGGTAGCGCTTTCTCTTCCCGGCCGGTATTCAGGTACTCGAATAAGGTCAGACCTGTTTCGTCTTGCCCACGACAGGTACACCGGCGCTTCATAACCGGGGACAAGCCTCTTGTAGGAATTAATCCACTGGTTGGCAACGCAGGTAATCTCAGGCGCATACTTCAACAGCCCGGCAATATAACTCCTGGCCGTTTTGGATAGAAAATACGGATCATTGGCATCGAAAAAGGTATTCTTGCTGCCTTTGAACAATGACTGATGAACATGCATACCACTGCCATTAATTCCGAAGACAGGCTTTGGCATGAACGTGGCATATACTCCATGATTAAGAGCAACCTGTTTCACGACCAGCCGGTAGGTCATCACGTTATCGGCCATTGTCAGGGCGTCAGTATACCTCATATCGATTTCATGCTGACTCGCAGCTACTTCATGGTGAGAATATTCCACGCCTATACCAAGCTCTTCAAGAGCAAGAACGCTGTCCCGCCTGAGATCAGTGGCCGTATCCAGGGGGGTCATATCGAAATATCCACCCTTATCGAGACCTTCCGTACTTTCGGCATTCTTGAAATAGAAGTATTCCAGTTCCGGCCCGACGTAGTATGTATAGCCCATATCAGCGGCTATCTTCAGGTTCCTCTTGAGGACATATCTCGGGTCACCTTCGAAAGGTTCGCCGCCGGGTTTAAGGATGTCGCAGAACATTCTGCCTACAGAGCGGTGTTCGCGAGGTCTCCAGGGCAATAATTTGAATGTGTCAGGATCAGGCATGGCGACCATGTCGCTTTCATCGATACGGCAGAATCCTTCGATCGATGATCCATCGAATCCCATACCATCCTCCAGTGCATTTTCAAGTTCCTCGACTGTGATAGCAAAACTTTTCAGCACTCCCAGAATATCGGTAAACCATAACCTTATGAATTTTACATCGTGCTCCTTTGCCATCTTAAGGACATAAGCTTTGGACTCTTCTCTGCTGGCACCCAATTCAGTTACCTCCATATTTATTTTAATTTTTTACAGAATTCAGTCTGTATATTCATAATACATTTCAATTGTTACAATCATGTTACGTATTCATGACTTTTTATATAGCGTTTTCATCCTGGTCTCCCGTCCGTATGCGTACTGCTCCCTCAACGGGTAAAATGAAAATTTTGCCATCACCCACTTCACCAGTCCTCGATTTTCTGACGATCGCATCTATGGCAGCAGGTACGTCTTCATCGAGGACTACAAGCTCGATTTTCACTTTCGGCATCAGGTCCACCCAGTATTCCCCGGCTCTCTGCTGCACAGGTATAGCTTTTTGTCTCCCTCTACCTATCACTTCACTGACAGTCATACCAAAATAGCTTTCTTCTTCGAGAGCAGCTTTTACGTTTTCAAAGCTTTCTTCGCGTATAATCGCTTCTATTTTTTTCATTTCAGTAATCCTCCATAAGCACGTTCACCATGCTGGGCAATATCCAATCCGATAGTTTCTTCCTCCTCAGTTACCCTGAGGCCGATGGTAATATCTACGAGTTTCCCGATTATCAGAGTTAGTACAAAGGCGAAAGCGCCGACAACCAGTATGCTTATTACCTGAGTGCCAAGTTGTCCGATATTTCCTTCAATCAGCCCTGATACTCCGCCGACCGACTCACTGGCGAAAATACCCGTTGCCAGAGCACCCCAGATACCGCCTACACCATGCACGGCGAACACATCCAGCGAGTCATCGAATCCAAGTTTATCTTTCATCAGTTTTACGGCGTAATAGCTGATCACGGACACAACAATTCCTATAGGGATTGCCGCCATCGGAGTAACGAAACCGGCAGCCGGGGTAATGGCAACCAGGCCGGCAACTGCTCCCGTAACCGTACCCAGTAGACTGGGACGACGATGTATCCAGCTCAACATCATCCAGGTTAATCCGGCAGCGGCAGCCGAGATATTTGTCGTAACAAAGGCATTTGCAGCCAATCCGTCGGCTGCCAGGGAACTGCCGGCATTGAATCCGAACCATCCGAACCAGAGCAGTCCTGCGCCAATTGTTACCAGCGGTATACTGTTGGCCTCCATGGCAGTCCCGGGAAAACCTTTCCTTCGTCCCAGCAATAGTACAAGCGCCAGGGCTGAAACACCGGCATTTATATGAACTACGGCACCGCCGGCAAAATCAAGAGCGCCTATACCTCCAAGCCAGCCACCATTACCCCAGACCCAGTGGCACACCGGACTATATACTATAGTGACCCAGATAGCTGAAAAAACTACAAGAGCGCTGAATTTAATCCTTTCAACGACGGCACCGGTTATCAAAGCTACTGTGATTATGGCGAACATACCCTGGAATGCCATAAAAGCCAGGTGAGGTACCGATGTAGCATATATATCCGAAGGCAACATGCTAACTCCGCTTAAACCAAAAAAGTTCAGACTTCCGAGAAATCCACCGATATCGGAACCGAACCCGATGCTATATCCCCAGAGCACCCAGATGATGCCTATAAGACACATCATGGCGAAGCTCATCATTATTGTTGACAGCAAGTTCTTACGCCTTGCCATGCCACCGTAGAACAGTGCAAGACCGGGCGTCATAAGCAAAACAAGAGCGGATGAAACCAGGATCCACGCAGTATCACCAGAATTAACGGGCATAGCAATCCTCCTTTTTTAAGGATAGTCTAGCCCGTTAATGTTTCTTATATATTTCGGTAATGTTAAATCTATGTTAACTGTAACAATAAGTTAACCGGGGATTAACTTAATCTTCACCTTTTCGAAACCTGTACCCGATATTCCTCACTGTCTCGATGAACGACTGTCCATGTTTTTCGATCTTACTTCTTAATCGTCTTATATGTACGTCTACGGTCCTGTCACCACCGAAATAGTCCATCCCCCAGATTTTATCGAGTAATGCTTCCCGGGTGAATACCCGACCGCTGTTACCGGCAAGAAACTTTAAGAGTTCATACTCTTTGAATGTAAGTTCGACTTTTGTCCCATCGACAGATGCCTCGCATCTCGCCAGGTCGATCAACAAACCTTCACAGCTGATAGTTTCATGGTGATCCGGTACTATTTCACGCTTAAGTATTCGCTTTATCCTTAATGCAAGCTCGACGGCATTGTAAGGGGTTGAAATAAAATCATCAACGGTTTGATCAACATCCATATCTTCCAGAATCTCGTCGGAAACAAGAGCAATAATCGGCAGGGATGTCCTTATCTTGATCTCTTTTATATATTCACGGGTAATATTCCCGGGTTGATAGCCGTTTACTTCGGCAATCACAACATCGGGAGACTGATTTGAGATATACTCGGCTATATCTTCATTATAGGTAGTCAGCGAGCAACCGAAACCCTTGCGGGAGAGTGCCATCTGCAGTCCTGCCAGAATTTCGTTATGTCTACCTACTATTATCAGATCCGGCATTTCCTGTTTACATCCTTACCGGTATTCCCTTTTCTTCCAGGTATTTTTTCGTTTCCCTGATAGAGTATGTCCTGTAGTGAAAGATACTGGCAGCCAGAGCTGCATCCGCTTT
>MGML01000108.1 GCA_001796415.1 Chloroflexi bacterium RBG_13_46_14 | reverse complement strand
CTCTATGTAGCAGATAACGTCCCCCTCCTGCACCTCATCTCCCACCTTTGTGTCAACACTTATGATTTTCCCCGTTATCGGTACTTCAACGATTTCCTGTGCCAATTCTAAGCTCCTTTCTTATTATCTCCGGATTTTTCTTCTCCGGTTCCTATTTTCTTGAATATCAGGCCTACCAGCCATAATACAACGGCAAGTATCACCAGTACGACAAATACCATACCGAAACCAATTCCGCCAATTTTTCCTGCAAAAGCCCAGTCTATCATCTTTTTCCTGCCTGCCTGATTTTAACATAAAAGGAGGCGGGTGTAATAATTACCATTATCCCGCCCCCTGGATTACTAATCCGGTCTATAAACTGATCAGATTACGGCGCAACATCCCCAATCAATGCTTCCACAGCATCGGTGTGTACTATAATTTCATCCCCTTCTACATCCGCTATTACCGTATCACCAGGGCGGAACTGACCCCGCAGTATACTGTCAGAAAGTTTATCTTCTACCATATCCTGGATCATCCTGCGTAAAGGTCTTGCTCCAAAAGCTTCATCATAGCCTTTCTCGCCAAGGAAATCTTTGGCAGCATTAGTTACTTCAAGTTTTATTCCTTTTTCCTTAAGTTGATTAGTCACGTTAACCAGCATAAGGTCTACTATTTTTCGAATATGCTCTTTAGTAAGCGAATGGAATACCATCACACTGTCGATGCGGTTAAGGAATTCAGGTCTGAAGGTCTTCTTGAGTTCCTCGAGAAGTTTTTCCTTCATTTTTTCGTATTCCATTTCCTGGATCTTCGATTCATTGGTACGAGATGCGAAACCGATCGCGCTGCCTTTCCTGATTGTCTCGGCTCCGATATTACTGGTCATGATGATAATACAATTGCGGAAATCAACCCGGCGTCCCTTCGCGTCAGTCAGATGTCCGTCATCGAAAATCTGGAGCAGAATGTTGAACACATCCGGATGAGCTTTTTCAATCTCGTCAAGTAGTATACAGGAGTACGATTTTCTCCTGACTGCTTCGGTCAGTTGTCCACCTTCATCATAGCCAATATATCCTGGAGGTGCTCCCACAAGCCTGGACACGGTATGCCTTTCCTGATACTCAGACATGTCGAGCCGAATCAGCGCGTCCTCGCTACCGAACATGAATTCCGCAAGAGCTTTTACCAGCTCGGTTTTACCAACACCTGTCGGTCCGAGGAATATAAAATTACCTATCGGGTGTTTCGGATCTTTCAAACCTGCCCTGGCACGACGTACCGCCTTTGATATCGTATCGACCGCTTCTTCCTGGCCGATAATCCTCTTGTGGAGTTCCTCCTCCATATGAAGAAGCCGGCTGGTTTCATCATCGGTTAACTGGACAGTCGGTACCCCGGTCCACATGCTGATAACTTCGGCAACATCTTCCTGGGTCACTACCGGCTTTTCCGTTTCCAGTGAGCTCTGCCATTCTTCTTTTAGTTGCTTTATCTTTTCTTCAAGTTCAAGTTCCTGCTGTCGAAGCTCAGCGGCATAATCGTATTGCTGGCTGGCAAGTGCGGCTTCTTTATTTTTCCGGACGCTATCCTCGGTCTGCCTTGCTTCCTTGAGAGTATCCGGCTGAACTCTGTGCCGGATACGTACTCTTGAGGAAGCTTCATCGATAACATCTATTGCTTTATCAGGCAGAAAACGATCGGTTATGTACCTTGCCGATAATTGCGCTGCCGAACTAAGCGCCTCATCACTGATGGTCAGCTTATGGTGTTCTTCATAGCGTTCTTTAACACCATGAAGTATCGCGAGAGTTTGCTCTACGGAAGGTTCCTCGACAAGTATCGGCTGGAACCTGCGTTCAAGGGCGGGATCACGTTCGATATGCTTGCGGTAATCATCAAGCGTTGTCGCACCGATGCATTGCAGTTCTCCCCTTGCCAATGACGGTTTCAGGATGCTGGCAGCATCAACCGCACCTTCGGCTGCACCGGCACCGACGATGGTGTGGAACTCGTCGATAAAAAGCACGCAGTTTTTCGAGGTTTTAAGCTCGTTTATAATCTTCTTAAGGCGTTCTTCAAATTCACCGCGGTATTTAGTACCTGCAACTACGGAAGCTATGTCAAGAGTGACTATTCTCTTGCCTTCAAGTGTCTCGGGGACATCACCAGCGGCAACACGATGTGCCAGTCCCTCGACTATCGCAGTCTTCCCAACCCCCGGTTCTCCTATCAGCGCCGGATTATTTTTAGTCCGACGACTGAGGATCTGGATAACACGCTCAATCTCCTTGTGCCGTCCGATAACCGGGTCTAATTTACCCGAAGCCGCTGCAGCCGTAAGATCGACACTCAACTGGTCGAGTATCGGAGTGCGGGTCGCAGACTTGGCTGGTTTGGTTCGGGCAGTTCCCTGGCTGAGAACATTAGTTACTTCGGTACGCGCCTGTTCAATGGTCAGGCCGAAACTATCCAGTACTCCGGCAGCCACTCCTTCTCCTTCATGAAGAAGGCCAAGAAGTATGTGCTCGGTACCAATATAGTTATGGCTTAGATGACGTGCTTCATCAATAGCCAGTTCGATAACTCTTTTTGCCCTGGGCGTAAGGCCGATTTCACCGGTACTTGCTTTTTCTCCACGCCCGATGATGAATTCAACCGCAGAGCGTACCTTGGTCAGACTGATACCAAGGTTGGTAAGAACCTTGGCAGCAACGCCTTCCTCTTCGCGGATAAGACCTAAAAGAATATGCTCCGTGCCAATGTAATTGTGGTTGAGGTTTTGTGCTTCTTCCTGGGCAGAGGTAAGTACACGACGAGCCCGTTCGGAAAATTTCTCAAATCGACTAGGCATTTTCTCTCCTTAAATCCACTTCAATAATAGCCAGTCTCAAATTAATTATAATCCAACCTTGATAATAAAGCAATAAGAGACAAGCGTGGAAAGATAGAGCAATGAACCTGTATCAGTGATTTCAGGTAAAGCCTCCTGGCAGTGACTTATTTTCCACAAGGGGAAACCCCTCAGTATCCTCCGCGCTGGGGCGTTTCACTTCCGTGTTCGGGATGGGAACGGGTGGTACCACCCCGCTCAAACCACCAGGAGACTATTACCAATTTACGACTAACATACGAAAAGGAACCACTCGAGCGGAATAACGGTTCCTCAACATAGACAGTGTATCATCACGTGATGATTCCAGTCAAGACCCGGAGGTATTATTTTCATTAATTCGCATCATGAGCATGGTTCTGGGTAAAAAACCGAGCCTGGTATAAAAAGGATGGGCTTCTTCATTACCAACCAGCACCTGAACGATTATCTTCTTTACTGCTCTCCCCTTCAGCCATTCCAGGGCACTATTAATCAGATTATCCCCAATCCCGTGACGGCGATAGTCCGACTCGATAAATATTGAGTCTATCTCGCCCAGACCGTCTCGCTTGATACTGCTTATACAATATCCCACCAATACTCCGTTGTCGGTATCTCTGGCAAGATCGATGCGTAACTGACCGCCATCAGCATCATGAAGCAGTTCATTCTTTCTATTAATCCAATTTCGATCTGGATAATCGAAGCTGAAGTGACGGGATATACCACCATGATGTTCATTAAGTTTCTCCCATAAAGATGCAACAATATCGATTCCTTCTTCGTCTGTTACAGAATACTTAATGTTCATTTTTTCTCTCCTGCTTCAGTTGAGTTTTATTATACATGAAAGAACAGATTCATCATTTTTGCTTTCAGTTGCCAGAGTTTCCCCTATCCTTTACTCTATTCAGCCGGAACTTATGAAACTAACTTTGAGTTACTCCTGGCTGAAGCATCTGGGTCAGGCAGCATGTGAGGAAAGTTTTGATAGAAAAATATGAAATCTTTGAGTTAGTATGCAACACGTTCTGGCACTATTGTATACGGCGAGTCAAGCAGAGTCGAACGAGATATGCAATAAACATCTCAAGTCTACTTCGGTATACTTTTGTATAAATATCCGGATCGAGTATAAAATGTTTCACCTTATCTCTGGAGTAAACTGCGGCGATCCATTTACTGACGGAGTTGTCCACAGGCTGCGTCAATATCGACTCCACGTTGAAGTCTCTGCGTAACCTGAATACCAGCGCTATTCAGAATTTCACGGAATATTTTTTCACGTGTCCGAGCAGAGATACGAAAGGGAAGATTTGAAACCGGGTTATATCGAATCAGGTTTAGGTGGCAGTTCATGCTTCTAAGTATCTTTGCCAGCTCTCTGGCTTCTGCGACTCCGTCATTTATTTTATCAAGCATACAGTATTCGAAAGTAACCCGTCTTCCTGTTTGTTGAATGTAATCGCTGCTGGCATCCATAATTTCGTTAATACTCCACCTGGTCATACCAGGTATTAGTCTCTTTCGTAGTTTATCATTTGGAGCGTGGAGTGAAACGGCAAGTGTAATCTGTAATTTTTCTTTGGCCAGCTTGAGTATTCCAGGGACAATGCCAATAGTGCTGACGGTAATATTCCTGGCACCTATTCTCATTTCACTGTTCATGAGTCTCACCGCCTTAATGGTCGACTCATAGTTCAGCAGCGGTTCACCCGTACCCATAAAGACTACATGGTCAATCCTGGACTTATGACTGCTGACGTGAATTACGCCTGATTCGACCATTTCGTTCACTGTCAGCACCTGCTCAACAATTTCCCCCGGTTCAAGATTACGAATGAGTCCATCCTGACCAGAAGCGCAAAAAATACAGCCTGTAGGGCAGCCTACCTGTGTTGACAGGCAGCAGCTGAAGCGGTCGGCGTAGGGCAAACCCACGGTTTCTATCTTCGTCCCGTCACTCATCTCGAGCAGCAGCTTAATGGAACCATCTCTACTCTGCTTCATAGCGGCAATCTTCGACCTGCCAATCTTGTACTTCTGGGCAAGTCTTGCTAACAATATGGCAGGGAGGCTGGACATATCATCGAACGTTCGAGCCCCATGTCTATAAAGCCATTCGGCGAGCTGGCTGCTACGATAGGGAAATTCACCTTCTTCCAGTATGAGCCTGTGAAGTTCACTGGTATTTAATCCTAAAAGTACATTATTCGTGATCATTTTTTTGCTTCTGAGTAAACTTTAACTCATCTTGTCGTATATCGGACCGACTGGTGTTAGGTTTTTGCCTTGAGAGAGCTTCATGCCGCAAGAAGGAGGGAACGTCAAGTTCATCATCGGTTTGTGAACTCTTAAGAAATTGTTCCAGTTCCTTTGCATGGTCTGAACCAGTCATTGCCTCCACAGAGGTAAAACCTGTGGCGATCAAGGTCAGACGGACTTCGTCCCCCATATTAGAATCAAGCACAACTCCGAATATCACGTTAGCCTGTGGATGAACAATTTCCCGGATAACTTCTGCTGCATTATTTACTTCGAACAAAGTGAGATCACTACCTGCGATATTGAATAAAACTCCTTTTGCTCCTTCGACGGAAACATCCAATAATGGACTGGCCAAAGCTTGTCTAGCCGCATCTATAGCGCGGTGCTGTCCGGAACCATGGCCGATGGACATCCATGCTGGCCCTGCGTCCTTCATAATTGCCCGAACATCAGCAAAATCAAGGTTTATCAACCCGGGCACGGTAATCACCTCGGCAATAGCCTGTACCCCTTGAAAGAGAACCTCATCAGCTAATTTGAAGGCGTAATCGATACTCGTTTTCTTATCGCAGAGCTTCAGCAAGCGGTCGTTAGGGATAATGATTAAAGTATCCACTTTATTCATAAGGTTCATGATTCCCTCATTTGCCACCTTATTGCGATGAACTCCCTCAAAGCTGAAAGGCCTAGTAACAACACCAATAGTTAACGCACCACTCTGCTTGGTAATTTCAGCAACTATTGCTGCCGATCCGGTGCCTGTTCCTCCTCCCATCCCAGCAGTAATAAATACCATGTCCGCTCCAGCAACAGCTTGAACAATTTCATGGCGACTCTCTTCAGCTGCCTGTTGACCTAAAAGATGGTCTCCACCGACACCGAGACCGCGGGAGGTGCGTTCACCAAGCTGAATACGTGACGCCGCTTCTGTAATTTCCAGGTGCTGGGTATCAGTATTCATGGCAATAAACTCGATACCCTTGATTTGCTCCCGAACCATGTGGGTCACCGCATTACAGCCCGCGCCACCAAGACCAATGACTTTTATCTTTGCCGGACTGGGAACATAACTTGTTTTCGACATAACTCACCTCGCTGGATATTAACGTAACAAACTATACTCGGGATAATCTCGGCTTATTGTAGTAAGTTCATACCACTCAACTCCGAATAATGAAAGTAAAACTGGTATCTCATAAAACATAACTGTAAACACGGTATATCAAATATGCTTCCCTGTATTCAAACTCCTTCACTTAAGTGCTTACATAGGGTAACAGGTTAGTTTATCCTTACTAAGATTTCATACGAAATGGCGGGAGTGTCACTCTACCTTTGAGGTGTAACTCTCCCGCCTAAGCATGGAAAATCTCAGGGGTCTGCGAATAATCTACTTCTTGATCGGCTGACCTGGTTTGCTTCCCGGTTTGGCCGGTCCGCTTCCCGGTTTGGCTGGGCTAGCGCCTGGCTTTGATGTCTTTCCCGGTTTCGATACCATTTAAGCTCACCTCCTTTAAACTCTTATACCAAATGCTTAAGCAGACTCTTATTTTTTTTCGACGGGATGACCTCTATTGCCATGCTACAAACGTCTGTTTTTCTTCTTAATAATAGAAATTTACTTTATCTTGTCTTCATTTATTATTTTCGACCAGCAACTGTTTAATCTGAGGGTTGTACTAACTTCGAATCTATGATATAAATAACCCACATTATTGCATTATGAAACATGAATTATAAATAATGATATACTAATCATGATTACTCTATCACTATCAGGTATGCAAGTCAATAGAATTTTCAGATACTATGAAAAAATTTTACAGGAGTGTTAATATCATGCCAGAATGGATGTTTCTCACCTATCACGCTCTGGTCCTTAGTCTCCTTGCCAAACACCCCCGAATCACCGCACGGGAAATTTCTGCAACCATAGGTGTCACCGAGAGAGCGGTACGCAGGTTTATCGCCGATTTGCATGATGCTGGATATATTTCGAAGACAAGGGAAGGCAGAGGTGTCAAATATGATATAAACCCTGACTTGCCGCTCCGTCACGAAACTAATCGGGAAATAGCCATTGGTGATTTCCTCAAGTCTCTGGGATGGAAGAAGAGAAAGAAGCACCCACCAACTCCTTAACGTCTACTTAAGGGACAGGCGTGGAAGCAATAACAATATCTATACTCACATCAAGGTATATGATTCATACAGGAGTATTAAAGTTAAATACGATGGTAAACTAAAAATAACTGATGGGAAAGTTACGCTGCGACCCTTGATACCTAAAGACATGAATGAATTTCATGCCGCCATTATCGAGTCGTTAATCGATTTGATACCCTCACTGTCATCCTGGACTCGATCCAGGATCCAGAAATGTAGAATAGCAGGAACTATATTCAACTCTTAGTTTTCATTGATAATTGATCTCAAATTCGCAGTGATCAGCGCCATCCGGAATTGTCGCTATCTTCTCTACTTCTACCGGCTTGTTAAAGACAGAAGAAAACAATTGTTCATACCATCCCGCGGAGCAATAACAATAAAGAGGTGATAATCCTTTCACCTTATTCACAAGACCGCAGTAACACCTGTCATAAATACCGATTATTTTCTCATCTCTGAGACGTAGTTGTCCTCCACCGATACGCGTCGTATTGAGCCTGCTGAGAAAATCTTCAATATCAGCCGATTCTTTATAAATAACTATTGCGCGGGATAAATAACTTTTAGGGATACATTGCCGACCGCAGGACTGCATGATTCGAGCGACCTGTTCTTCTTCACAGGTTCTCTCCAGTTCAGACATTATTCTTTTGATGTCCATTTCCCCGCAGTTTCCTTTTATAGTTTCATAGATATCATTACCTGCGTTCTCTTCAATACTTCGGAATATTCTGTCGATCTTGCTTGACATGGCTCTTCAGTCCTTTGCACGATCTATGAGTTTCTTGCGTTCTTCGAGTTCCAGCCGCGCTATTTTCTTTGCCGATTCCGAGTATATGTAGTCGGGATCTTCAAGGTCTTTTTCCAGTCGTTTACAGCGTTCTTCCAGTTCGGACTTGCTTCGATTCGCATCAGCTTTAAATCCCTCCGGTGAAAATCTCCACAGCTTGTCGGCATCCCTGACAAGTCCTTCTTCCCTGGAGATGAACCCTTTTCTCGTGTCGTGTTGCGAAATTATCTCAAGGATTTCGGGTATCAAATCGGCAGGATAGTTCAGTTCATTTAGAATCTTCCCTCCCAGTATCACACTCTCCGCCTGGTGTTCATCCCTCACCGCTTCCCTGTCTTCTTTCTTAGCATCTTTATCGAATATCAGCATCCGTCTCTCGCGGGGGATCTGGCTGTACCCGATA
>MGML01000107.1:3637-5723 GCA_001796415.1 Chloroflexi bacterium RBG_13_46_14 | reverse complement strand
AACAGGATTATACAACGTATATAGGATTTGTCAAGAGGTTTTTGTATAAATTTTTAGGGAGGAACGGTACATGTCTGATTGGACGTTTGTAACCAACCACGCACTTGTGCTTGCCTCTATAGCCAAAAAAAGAGATCAGACAGCCAGAGAGATAGGAGACGACGTCGGCGTAACCGAACGTACCGCTCACAAGATAATACTTGATCTCGAACGAGACGGATATATCACTAAGACTAAAGTGGGTGTAAAGAACAAATACAGAATACACCCGGCGCTTCCGATAAAATCGAATGACGGAGAAGTAGGCGAATTGCTGACCATCCTGGGATGGAAACGCCGAACCAGGCAGAAATCGAAAAGTTCGTAGATTTTATGGATTATCCTTCGTCCTCTCAGTCTATGTTATCCGTATAATTTGTTTATCCAATCAAGTTGATCCCGGGCACGAGTATAAAAGAAATCGGCCAGGCGCGGTCGGCTTTCCTTATTGCGCATTCCCATAACGGCCATATAAAGCATGAACAACTCTATCCCGTACAGGTCATCATCAGTCAATGGTGCTGAATCGCGATATCCTTCCAGTATATACTCATAGGCCAGCGTTCTTTTTTGTCCGTCAAACAACAAACAGGTTGCCAGGTCCCCCGGACGAATGCAACCGCGTATCTCACCGAGATCGATTATCCCTGTATAGCTTCCGCCGTTATGAAAAATGTGCGAGGTATCGAAATCGCCATGGACGAGGACAGCATTTTCGGTATCGAGTATTCGGCCTGCCGTTTCAATCAATTCTGCAATTCTGGATATTTCCGTATCTGAAAAATCGAACAGATTCAGGATTTCAAGACCCTCTGCCAGTCCATCAGTGAAAAAATCTCTGAAAGAAGATTGGACTCCTTTCAGAGTATGATAGGAATTGCGGTCAATCCAGCCAAAACCGTCAACCGGCACTTTATTTATCAGCGCTATCTGTCGCCCCGCTTCAATCAGTATCTCACGCGCGTTTTCAGACGGCCATTCTTCCTCCACCGATACACCGGATATTTCATCCGTAAGCATAACGGAAAGCCCCGTTTCTTCATTCCTGTGTTCCCAGGCAATAACCCGTGGCACAATCACACCCCTTTCGAGGAGTATATTGTATGCCAGCACCTCAGCGGCAAAACTTGCATCCTCCGGCAGAAACCGGACATAGTAGGTCTCACCTTCTGTTTTCGCGCGGAATACGTACGTAGAGTAACCCTTCGGAACGCGTTCAACACTTATGACATTATCGAGATATCTTTCGACTACATTTTGTACGGTGTTTGTGTCAGGTGCAATATTCTTCAAGTAAAACTCCTTTTTATCACACCTCGACCGGATTTAAAGGGGAACAAAAAACCACTCCCGGTGGAGTGGTTATAGTATCCGCAATACAGAAAAGACTATATATCCCTCAACCAGCCGAGGTGTGCCATGATATTATTCATCACGATCACTTTTTCTTTCATTTTTCACACCTCCTTGCTTGATTTAGTCTTCCCTGTCTGCCAATTCAAGTTTTTAGCTCTTTATATCACCAAGACGCGGGCAAGTCAATAAAGGGATTATATCACAGCGTTTCACCAAGTGGTTCATCTGGACTCTTACTGTATGGTACTATTTTATGAATAAGCAAGTACGATGAAAAATATACAAGGTAACTATGCCAGACATGCCATGATATGGGATCGGGAAGGTAAAGATCGTTCCGATGTAATCGATTTTTATTCCGGACTCGTTGAAAAGAACGGGCAGAAAGTCCTGTGCCTGATGTGTGCCGTCGGAACCATCGCCTGCGACATGGCTGAAAAAGGCTTTTCAGTCACTGCTGTTGATATAGAGCCTGAAATGATAGCAACCGCAAAGAAGTACAACGCCGGAAAAGCAAATCCTCTTTTCCTGGTCGGTGATGTGACGAACCTTCATCTGCCTGATATTAACTATGATTTCGCGTTTATCGGAGGAAGCGCTGACTTTCATCACCTGCTGTCAGAAGAAGAAATGTTGAAGGCGTTATCCTGCGTACACAACCATCTTACCAACAAAGGATGCCTGGCTCTTG
>MGML01000107.1:3293-3627 GCA_001796415.1 Chloroflexi bacterium RBG_13_46_14 | reverse complement strand
TCCGGCAAGTCAATCATGGCATTCACCCGAACACAGAGGTACGATCTGGAAATACCTCCCGAAACTGGGATAAGGGCATGGAAATACGGCGAGACTTACTATGATGCCGATACAATGCTCATGCATATAAAACAGGAGGTATTTATCGAGCAAGATGGTCGAACAGAAAATTTTAACCACGAATTCGATTTTCAGATTATCAGCCGCGAGACTATGGAAAGCCTGATGGAAAAAGCGGGATTCCAAGTCATAAAGGAATACGGCAGCTACGACTTCAGCGAGTGGCATCCAGGATCAGACAAGTGGATTATCGAATGTATTAAAGTGAAAAAGT
>MGML01000107.1:0-3267 GCA_001796415.1 Chloroflexi bacterium RBG_13_46_14 | reverse complement strand
GATACTTTACTACCTGCCTTAGATCAATTTGCCTAATATTATAATTTTACCATTTTGATATTATAAAAAACAGACTTGTTCATACAATTACTTATATCTAGATTAAGATGTAATTTGGTATAAAAGGAGTAATAAATGGGTGAATATAAAACTTATCGGGAATTTATGAAGTCCAGGATTACGGATTTCGACTGGAAGCTAAAAGCGGGTATTTCTAAAGGCGTACCGCAACCGGCTTTCCAGAAGCCAATCTCTGAGACAGCGAAAAGAATAGATTTACCCGAAATCAACTATGAGACAGCCCCTAAAGGAGATTTCTTTGAATGTACCTGTAACCGTACGAGCAGAAGGGTTTATACTCAGGCGCCGTTAACATTGTTTGAGTTATCATTTTTACTCTGGTGCACGCAAGGCGTAAAAAAAGTAATTGGTGGATACTGGAAATACTTGCCGGATGGTTCGGGTAGAAATTATTGACGGCCAGTCGCCGGGGGAGGTTGTGTATATGCCTTTGAGACATACCTTGCCGTAATGAATGTAACTGGAGTCCAAGCTGGTATATGGCGATATCTCCCTTTAACACACCAGATAGGATTAATCAAAACTGTGGAAAAGCTGCCTGACAGGATCAATGAAACGTTTACAAACCCAGGCCAGAATCAGAGTTTATGCCACTAAAGCCGGAGTGGTTTTCTTTTGGGCATGTATTCCCTATCGTGGTAAATGGTTAGGTAATGGCGCTTCGTACAAGGGTCTACTTCTCGATCTGGGGCATATTTCTCACCAGCTTTATCTGGTAACTGAGGTTCTCGAATGCGGTTGCTGTGCCATTGGCGGTTACTACCAGGAAACAGCCGACAAACTGATCGGTGTTGATGGAGAAGATGAATTCACAGTGCTGTGTGCCTCCGTTGGTCATGTAACCGACGAGGAAAAAACCTGGATCGACGGAATGCCTGACAAGCGAACTGAAGAGTAGAGTTACCAAGAGCTGATGCAATTAATGTGAAGTTGAGAGAAAGCAATGATATCACCTGAAATCAGCTGGCTGGGGAAGAAGGATTCGAACCTTCACTGACGGATTCAGAGTCCGCTGTCCTACCGTTAGACTATTCCCCAGCGCACTCTGATTATAGCTAATAAGCATTTGTGAAGCAAGCTCAGCATCTCAAACTAAGCCGTTTTATACCTGAATGTTTATACCTCCATAAAATTCTGATACCCTCTTTACTATCTCCACTTCGTATACTATACTATTGTGAACTTATCTAGTATAGACCAAGTCGCCTTACACTATCTCGCCGGGCATGTCCGGGATATTAAACCTGCTGACATCAGCATTGGCGAGGAGGTGATGCCATTGCAGATTAATACCTGAAACGTTTTAAACCTGAATATACAAGGAGAAACACTCATCACCGGAATTTCGGCATAAGTTTTCTCCTGTCCGGTGGTGGGGAGGAGGGAAAATGAAAAAGGCCATATGGATTGCGGTAGCTTGTGTGATGGCATTTTCTTTAATCTTTGCCTCGTGTGGAGGGGACGAGGATTCTGAGGATGAAGGAGGCAAAGAAGTAGAAAGCCAGTACCGTGATCCCGAAGAACCAAAATACGGCGGTACCTACTATGAACTAACCATGGGAGACCCACAGGGTTTTGATCCGCGTGAGATCATGAATCTTATGTGCCCAACCATCTGGATAACTCACGACGAGTTGCTTACGGGAGATTGGATGAAAGGTCCCGCCGGAACTGGTGAGACCGACTGGGCGCTTGGATTCCTCGGTCAGATAAGCTTATTAACTGGGAAACTGGTCGACAGCTGGGAACTTCCCGACAATGAGACGATTGTGTATCATCTTATGAAAGGCGTCCACTTTTCGTATGATCCAAATAACGCCAATGAAGCTGCCAAACTGGTAAACGGCAGGGAAATGACCGCCGAGGATGTGGCATGGAGTGCAAAGACGGAATGGGAAGCTGAAGGCAGCAATTTCCAGGTATTTTTCAAGCCTGAGCAATGGCTGACTGAATTTAACGTGATTGACAAGTATACGGTAGAATTCAAGACACCACCAACAGCCCAGGGAACGAATCTCCTCGAAAGTGGCGAACGCCTGTCAATATTCGCTCCTGAGGTTACTGAGAAATGGGGAGACCAGAACGCCATCGAACGATCGGTCGGAATAGGAGCCTGGATACTGAAAGACCATGTTCCCGGCAGTACAATAACCTATACAAGAAATCCCAATTACCATGCCTTTGACCCGGCCCATCCGGAAAATCAATTACCCTATCTCGATACTTATAAGCAGATGATAATACCGGACGCTTCCACACAAATGGCGTCATTCAGGACCGGCAAAATAGACATGAGAAGTGGGATTACATGGGAAGACTTTGATATACTAATAGAACAGGCGCCTGATCTTGTTTACGTTGACAGCTTCGGATGGGGCTATGTACCGTGCGGCAGGATGGACAAGGATCTGCCCTTTAACGACCTCAGGGTCAGGCAGGCTATGAACATGGCCGTCAACCAGCAGGAACTTGTTGATGACTACTATCAGGGGAATGCTCAACTGATGGGATGGCCTTTCCTTGATATACCTGCTCATAAGCCTTTCTATACCCCGCTTGAGGATATGCCTAAGATATGCCAGGAGATATATGGATATCATCCGGACAAAGCAAGGCAGTTGCTGGCTGATGCTGGCTATCCCGATGGTTTCAAGACCACAATCGCCTGTGTTCAGGCTCACACGGACATGCTGGCTATCATCAAAGAATATCTCATTGAAGTCGGGATCGATATGGAGCTCCAGGTACTCGAGGGGAGTGTTTTTAATGGTGTAAACCGGGGAAGAACCCACGACGAGATGATCTACAAAGAGACTAAGATGGCCTCTATGCCCTGGCACATGTTCGAGGTTCGTGACGATAATGCCGATGGTGTTGCCTTTTACGAGCACCCAAAGACACGGGCGGTCTACGATTTAATAGGTTTAAATCTTGGTAAGAACGATGATGTATGGATCAGCGCATTAAAGGATATCGTTCCCTTCATGATCGAAGAAGCCTGGGGAATATACCTTCCGGTACCGAAAACGTACACGGTGTGGTGGCCTTGGATGCAGAATTTCCGTGGCGAGATAAGTATCGGTAACTTCACCCCGGCAACACATACCAGGTATATCTGGATAGACGAAGAAATGAAAGCCGCAATGGGATACTAGTATTACCTTTTCCGTATTTAAAGGCCGGGTT
>MGML01000106.1:1001-12169 GCA_001796415.1 Chloroflexi bacterium RBG_13_46_14 | reverse complement strand
CCAGGAGTTCTCTTACGGCGCTCATTACCTGGCTTTCCTCTTGTTTATTTCACTCTTTGCCACTTTGATATACTGCGTAATCGGGATATTGGCAGGGCAGGAATAACTGCAGCAGCCGCACTCGAAGCAGTCTTCGATATATTCTTTCGAGCATTCGTCATACATCCCGGCCCTGGCGTATTTTACATAATTAGTCGGCATCAGGTGCATCGGACAGACATCCAGGCACGAGCCGCAGCGTATGCAGTCGTGTTCCTGAATATACCTGCCTTTCTTGACGAGGATACAGTTGGTGCCCTTGGTAACCGGGAAATTAAGGTCGAACTGGGAGATACCCATCATCGGACCGCCCATGATTACCTCGTTGGCCGTGTCCTCCATTCCACCGCAATAATCTATCAGGTCGATTATCGGTGTGCCCAGCCTGACCAGCAGGTTTTTAGGGTTCCTGACCAGACCGGTAACCGTTACAACTTTTTCAATGTATGGTTTGTTTTCCAGAACTGCTTCGTGGATTGCTTTTGCGGTGCTGACATTCTGGACGATAGCACCGACACCGGTAGGCAGTCCTCCGATGGGCACCTGTCTGCCCAGGATTACCTCGGTCAGTATCTTTTCGCCGCCCATCGGGTAGGTGGATTTCAGCGGTACTATATTGAAAATGCCGTTGAAACCCATCATCTGAATCAGGCCTTCAAGATGCTCGATAGCATCCTGCTTGTTGTCCTCAACCGCTATATATATGTTATCAGGTGTTAATAACTTCCTTATGATATTGAGCCCCGAAAGTACCTTCGCTCCGTATTCCAGCATTACCCTGTGATCTGAGGTAACATACGGTTCGCATTCGCAGCCGTTAAGGATCACAGTATCGATTTTTACATCAGCAGAGGGAGATAACTTAACGCGGGTGGGGAAGGTAGCACCACCGAGTCCGACTAGTCCGCATTCACCGATCTTCCCAAGGATTTCCTCATTCGACAGAGAGTCAAGATCTTTTAGCGGTTCTGCATCTACATGGTTATCTTCGCCATCCGAGGTGATTATAACTGCATCCACAGGTTGACCGGTAGGCGGGTTTACAAGGCGAGTCAGACCGGATATTTCACCTGAAACAGACGCGTGAACCGGCGATTTTACGAATCCGTCGAAATCACCTATCTTTTGCCCGGCAAGGACTTTATCACCTTTCTTCACAATCGGTGAACACGCAGCACCGATATTCTGCTGCATGGAAAGGATCACTTTTCCAGGCAACGGCATAGCTTCGACGGGGCTGCCAGCAGTAAATTTGTTATGATCAATCCGTATCCCGGTCGACGCTTTTTTCTTTTTTAGGATTATTTTCGATATATCCATTTCCGTTAATCTTGAACCATGTATTGTGACAGTCCTGAAGAGCGGTAGATATTCCGCGATGTATCGATTATCAGCGCCTCTACGTTATCAAGTTTTTCAACAAGAGCCATACCATCATCAGGACCAAGAACGAATACTCCGGTTGCCAGGGCATCTGCACGTGTCCCACTCTCTGCAATTATTGTGACACTGATACACTCATCTGCTGAAAAACCTGTTTTAGGGTTGATAATATGATGTGCAGATTTATCGGGATTGAAATAGCGTTCGTAGTTACCAGATGTGGTAACGGCCTGACCTTCCACCATAAAAGTGGCGAGACTCTGGGTCGTATCATCAGGATTGACCAGTGCTATACTCCAGCCATCTCCCCCCGGCTTGGTTCCCAGAGTCCTGATATCACCCCCTGCGTTTACCAGAGCGTGTTTAATCCCCAGGCTTTGAAGGGTTTCAAGGGCTTCATCGGCTGCGTAGCCTTTTGCGATCCCGCCGAGTGTAATACTACTGCCTTCTTTCAACCTGATAGAATTGCCGTCTGTTATTATGCGATCGCTTCCGATCAGCTTCATCGCGTCATCGATTGCTGAGAGTTGATCGGATTTTTCCAGCTCCCAGAACTGCTTTTCATCATCGGCGTCGTATTGCCAGAGTTCGAGTAGCGGCTGGACGGTGATGTCGAAACAGCCGCCGGTTATTTCATTATATTCAAGAGAGAGTTTAATCAACTCGATAAGTTCTTCAGACGGATTATCCATGTATCCGGATTCGTTTAACCGGTAGGCTTCTCCTTTGATATCCCAGGTTGTGGCGATGGTTTCTATTTCTTCGATGCGGGTGAAAGCCGCATCGATCGCTTCCTGCGCGGTTTCCGGACTCGAATAAATAACAATCGTGACAAATGTATCCATGAGTGAACGACTTTCCTCGAATCTTTCCAGGCGTTCACCGTTACAGCTTGCTGGTGTCAGCGAAACTATGCTAAGTAACACGAATAACAGGATCGTTACGGAATATTTCTTCAATGCGTTGATCCTTGAAGGTATAAATAGTAATGCGAGGTATTCACATTACGATAATTCCCGTTTTCTTGATAATGGGAGATTGATATATAACTCTAGTGGCATTGTAACACTATATCCGTCCATTTTCCATGCCTGAAAAACTCTCTCTGTATGTGTCTTTCCACGTTAGTTGAAAGGCATGAAATGAATAGTATGAATACAGTGACAGTTGACCTGAAGTCCAGGAAAGTATATAAATATAGAGTTTTCGGTTGTCAAATGAAATACTATAGGAGAGTATAAATGGAAAAAAAGAAATACTGGAGAAACATTATCAAAGGTCCGTTTTACAAAGATACGGAACCGGGAATGACAGGTACATCGATATTCGCCCATCATAATGAGTTTAGAAACGGCACTACTCTCGGATACCATTGCATAAACACAAACTATGAAGCACCGATGCCACACTCCCATGATTTTCATGAGCTGCTTTGCTTCATCGGTGGAAATCCTGAAGACATAAATGATTTAGGCGCGGAAATAAGCATCTGTCTTGGCGAAGAACAGGAAGAGCATATAATCACCAGCGCAACAATTGTTTCAATACCCCCGGGACTAATGCATTGTCCCCTCAAGGTAAAGAAAATTACCAAGCCTTTTGTATTCCTGGAGATATCGACTACCGCAGGATATACAAATAATATGGGTGAATCTGCCGAAGTTCTGCTGAATCCTCCCACCAAACCACAGAGTAACGTAAAGAAAGAGCGAGAAAAAGCCGAACCTGAGAATTAGAGATAGAAACTCCGAAGACGAATGCAAACGGACTTGCTGGTTTCCCGGCAAGTCCGTTTAGGGTTTTTACTGGTTATTATATCAAAATGCCGGCTGAAACCCTGAATGTTATCTGTGTTCAAGTACACTCGCTCCAAGGAATTTTCTATTCATATAATGGATGTATTTTTACAGGGGTTTTTACTTATTGACATATTGTATCGAATGAGATACTTTGAACTCAAGAGTACAGTGGTATGGTGGCAAAATGGAGAGTACTGGAAGCACGGTACGAAAGTCTATTAAAAGTGCCGGACTGGAAGCAATCCTCCAGGACGTCCTCGACGCTATCGAAGATGAAATAGTCATCATCGATAATGAACACAGGATAATCTATGTTAATTCGGTGCTGCGTAATAGAATTCAGAATGAAGCAGAATCTCCTATTGGCCAGTTATGCTATCAAGTACTCCATAACAGAGAAACTCCCTGTAGCGAACCTCTCTGGGATTGTCTCCTGAAGAGAGTCGTAGAAAAGGGGAAACAGGCCACCATTATTCATCCGGTTTCATTCCCGGATGCGATAAAGTATCACAAGATTACAGCATTCCCTCTTCATGATGAACACGACAATATTACCGCTGTCATTGAGTTGCGAAAAGACGTGACAGCGGAAAGGGAACTTGAAACTCAGATTGTCCGGCGTCATCACCAGTTATTAGCGCTCAGCCAGATATCGAGCGCTCTCAGTGGATTTCACGATCTCGATACCACACTTTCCAACGCACTGGACAGCGTTCTCGAACTTATTAATGGTGACATCGGCGGGATTTTACTCGTCGACGCAAACACCAAATCGCTCCATTATCATGTGTACCGCGGGCTTTCGACGAAATATGCCGAGACGATCAGAATTTCGGTTGGTGAAGGAATTGCCGGAGCCGTGGCTGAGACCGGCGAACCTATTATCCTGGAAGATATTTCAAAAGATAAACGTACCGCAAATCCTGACCTGATAGATTCCGAGGGACTCAAGGGTTTTGTGAGTATCCCTCTTAAGGCAAAAGAACGGGTTGTTGGAGTGATGAATATTGCCAGCCACGTGGCAGGTAGATTCAGCGTCGATGAAATGTCGCTTCTAAGCTCTATCGGTGATTACCTTGGCAGTACGATCGAACAGGCACGATTGCACGAACGATTGGCCAGACTGGGTGAAAGATACAGAGCACTTCTGAGATTTTCTCTTACTGCCCAGGAAGAAGAACGGAAAAGGATAGCCAGAGAATTACATGATGATACGAGTCAGGCAATTACCAGTATGACATTAAGCCTTCAGGCAATAATGACGCTTGCTGAAATGAAAGGCATCGATGATAAACAGTTTCTCAAAATGGTGAAAGAAACCCACGCTTTTGCAGTCCATGCGGGGTATGAAGTCGTCAGAATAATGAAAGAGCTGCGTCCTACACTCCTGGATGAACTCGGAATGGCTGCAGCAATACACCGTTATGCTAAGGATACACTGGAGTCGCTGGGTATCAAGGTATCAGCTGACTTCATCGGCACCGAGGGCAGGTTTCCCTCCGAGGTAGAGATCACCATGTTCCGCGTCGCCCAGGGTTTGATCGGTAATATAAGGGAACATTCAGAGGCAAAGCACGCATCTATTAAACTGCAATGTGACGAAAATCAGTGTGAAATGGTAATCGAGGACGATGGAAAAGGATTCGATGTCAGTAAACTCACCCGTGTAGAATCAAGCGGAAGAGGTGCGGGGCTGTTTACGATGAGAGAAAGACTGCATTTGGCAGGCGGGGAAGGATACGTGGAATCAAAACCGGGAAAAGGCACAAAAGGCATCGCCAGACTTCCGGTTCACAAGGATAGCGAGAATGCGGAAAATTAAAGTACTGATAGTTGACGACCATACCCTGGTGCGGGCTGGTGTCCGTGCTTTATTATCGCTTTCATCAGACATCGAGGTAATCGGCGAAGCTTCGGATGGTATCGAAGCTCTCGAAAAAATCCGGCAAAATCCTCCCGACGTAGTGCTGATGGACCTGGCAATGCCGGTAATGGGAGGACTTGAAACCACCCGGCGCTTAAAAAAGGAATATCCCGGTATCCAGGTCATAGTGCTGACCCAGTATGATGACAGTGAATACGTGATCCCTGTAATCGAAGCGGGAGCACGCGGTTTTGTAACGAAAATGTCGGCTTTTTCGGAACTTGCTACGGCGATACAGACCGCTTATAATGGCGATTCGTATCTGTCGCCTGAAGCAGCTACCGTTCTTGTTAAAGATTATCAACATAAAACATCATCCCTTGACGATGAACGTGATCCTTACAAACTTCTGACTGACAGAGAAAAGGAAGTATTCAAACTGGTTGCCGAGGGACATACTGCGAAAGAAGTCGCTTCCTTACTGGTAGTCAGCCAGAAGACAGTCGAATGGTACAAAACTCGCCTGATGAATAAACTGAACATCCATAACAAGACTGATCTTATCAGGTATGCCATCCGTAAACGTATTATCCTCTCATAATTTCTGAACGAATTCCCTCTATCCGCTAACAGCCAGTATTTTCCCTAATATATATTCAGGGTCTTTTCCTAATGCGTAATCCAGATACAATTCCCCTCTCTTCCCTGTAATAGCCCATTGAAGAAATATCTCCGGCGAATACTATTAAGTTAGCAAGATTATTAAAGGGGGGAGAGTGATGAATTCGGTCGTAAAAAACGAGAGACAGGTCATTGCCGCCGGTCATAAGGAAAAGAAGTACGATAATAGCCTGGTTCCTCCCTGCCAGGATGCTTGCCCGTTGAAAATGGATATCCGTGAATACGTAGACCTTGTTGCACAGGGCAAAGTGATGGAAGCACTCCAGATAATCAGGGAGGGGAATCCATTTCCATCGATCTGTGCTCATGTGTGTACTCATCCCTGCGAAGATAAATGCCGTCGTGCCCAGGTAGATAGTCCGATAGCAATACGATCTTTAAAGAGGTTTGCCGTGGAATTCGGCGGCGATCGCATGGTACAAGCCGAAGCTGAAACAAAGCATTCGGAGAAGGTGGCGATAGTAGGATCGGGTCCGGCAGGTCTGTCCTGTGCGTATTATCTCAGGATGTTAGGATACACGGTGACTGTCTTTGAAGCGCATACAGAGGTTGGCGGAATGCTGAGAGTGGGTATCCCTCAATACAGACTTCCGAGAGAAGTTCTCGATACGGAAGTCTATCGACTGACCCAGATAGGTGTGGAAATCAGGACGAATACGCGAGTAGTATCACTCGACGTATTGTTCGAACTCGGATATAAGGCTATATTTATTACCATAGGCGCTCACCAGAGCCTGAAAATGGGAATAGAAGGAGAGGAGAGCCCAGGAGTGATAGACGGAGCGACGTTTCTGCGAGAGGTAAACCTGGGATTACATCCGGTGCCTGGCGACAGTGTTGCCGTTGTGGGTGGAGGGAATGTTGCTATCGACGCCGCACGTACCGCGGCAAGACTCGGGGCAAAAAAAGTGACTATCCTTTACCGTAGAAGTAATAAAGAAATGCCAGCAGATCCTGAGGAAGTGAAACAGGCACTGGAAGAAAATATCCGGATTCAATACCTGACAACACCAACCAGAATTACGAGAAATGAAGGGAAACTCTACCTTACCTGCGTAAAAATGAAACTCGGTGAACCGGATACCAGCGGGCGTCGGCAACCCATTCCCGTCGCGGGCAGTGAAAAGGAAAAGGTATTCGATTCCGTTATTATTGCCACCGGACAGGCACCACAGACACCAGGTGATTTCCGGGTAAGTATAGGAAGAGGGAGTACCATACAGGTTGATCCGGTTACCCTGACAACAAACCGGCAAGGAGTGTTTGCCGGCGGAGATGCGGTAACAGGCCCGGCGACAGTCACCGAAGCGCTGGCTGCCGGCAGGATGGCAGCAAACCGGATTGACGATTACTTGCAGCACAGGTATCCATCAAGCCAAAAAGTGGAGCGAGGTAAGGTAAATCGCGAATTAAAGCCCGAGACAATAAATGCAATACGGAGGATAGGCAGGAGCGAGCCGCAGGTGCTACCTCCTGAGCTTCGTACAAAAGATTTTCAACCGATAGAGCTGAGTTACGGCTGGGAGGAAGCGATAAACGAAGCCAGGAGATGTCTGCGGTGCGGAATAGGTGCGGAAATTCTCTTCCAGGACAAGTGCGCTACCTGTCTGACCTGTTTACGCGTCTGTCCTTATCATGTCCCGTATCTGGATGAACACGGAACCATAAACATACCTGCCGACCAATGCCAGGCATGCGGGATCTGCGTGGCAGAATGTCCGGCAAACGCCATAGTTCTGAGAAATACCAGAGAAAAAAGGCTTATCGACGAGGAATTGGATCACGTCTTCAGGTCTGCGGCAGAGTCGAAGCGCGAGTCCTTTATTATAGGATTTTGCTGTCAGTACGGATTATTCGGTACCGGTACACTTGGCGGTTTATGGAGGGGAACTAAAGCAGGTGTCTGGATAGTACCGGTATTGTGTATTGCTAAAGTGGAACCTTCACACCTGTTGAGAGCATTCGAAGGTGGAGCGGAAGGCGTATTTATTGCCGGATGCGGAGACCAGTGTGCCAGGGATAATACCGCTGCACAGGTTATGAAACGGGTTAATAAAGTGAAAGGTGTTCTGAAATCAATAGGAATCGAACCAGAGCGTCTCAAGCTGTTCATCCCCGGAACTGCCGGCACCGATCCGGTTACAGAGATCAACGAAGCATTCGAAGAGATATCAGGTTCTTTCCTGGCATCGATAATAAAACAGGAGGTGAGAGATTGATTGTTGCAGAACAGAAACCGCTGGATGAAATAGTCAGGATGATCACACCATATGAGAATGTCATGATTATCGGTTGTGGAACATGTATGACTGTGTGCAATGCCGGTGGTGAAAACGAGGTGTCCTTTCTCCATGATGCTTTGCGACTGGCACAGACACGGAGCGGCGATGCCTATCATAATTTCTACGAACTGACTCTGAAAAGACAGTGCGACCCGGAGTTCCTCGAACTACTCGAAGAGAGAGTAAGTAGCATCGATGCCGTACTGTCTCTCGGCTGTGGGATAGGAGTTCAGGCAATTGCTGAAAAGCTGGCGGATACACCTGTATTGCCCGGTGTAAATACATCATTTATGGGAATGACGAAAGAATCCGGCATCTGGGACGAAAGATGCGCGGCTTGCGGAGACTGTCGCCTGGAAGATACCGCCGGAATCTGTCCGATTACACGCTGTACAAAGGGAATACTTAATGGACCCTGTGCCGGCACAAAAAACGGAAAATGTGAAGCTAACATGGAAATGGATTGTGCCTGGATACAGATATATGAACGGCTGGAACGTCTCCAGCAGCTTGAAAAAATCAGACGCTATTACCCTCTTCGAAATTTCCGCGCAATACCAAGACCGAGGAGAATCACGAGTGTCGCCAGCGACGTCGGAGGTGGGAAAAGTGGCTAATTCTTTGTTCGAAGAGAAACTCAATTCCGGTGAGTTTATTATCACTACCGAAATCGGTCCCCCCAAGGGAGTTGACCTTACCGAGATGATACATCATATCGACCTGTTGAAAGATAAGGTCGATGCTATTAATATCACAGACCATCAGAGTTCGGTGATGCGTTATCCTTCACTGGGTGGCTGCCTGCTGGTAAAAGAACATGGAGGAGAACCGATTTTTCAAATGACATGCCGAGACAGGAACCGACTGGCACTCCAGGCAGACCTGATGTTCGCTTATTCCAGGAATGTAGTAAACGTACTCTGTCTTACAGGTGATTCCGTTGATGTTGGGGATCATAAGGAAGCAAAACCGGTATTCGACGCGGATTCAGTGCAGCTCCTGGAGATAATAAAAACGCTTGAATCCGGATATGACACTGCCGGCAATGAATTAAATAAGGCGCCGCAATTTTTCGCGGGCGCCTCAGTTCACCCGGAAGCGGATTTTATCGAACCGCAGCTAATAAAGTTCGATAAGAAAGTATCCGCAGGAGCCAGATTTTTCCAGACCCAGGGGATTTTCGACCTGGCGAGTTTCCGGAGGTTTATGCAATATGCCTCCCGGTTCAATGTAAAGATACTGGCAGGTATCATAGTCCTGAGTTCGGCTGGAGCGGCAAGGTATATGAATAAGAACGTTCCCGGCATCCTGGTCGCCCAGGAAATCATCGACGAGTTAGCATCAGTTGAAAAAGGCAAAGGACTGGAAAAGGGAATGGAAATAGCGGCGCGATTTATCAGGAAAATAAGGGAAGAGAAGCTATGCGACGGTGTGCATATCATGGCTGTAGGAAACGAACATATCGTACCTGAAATTATAGAAGCATCCAGCGCTGTAAGTGTTCCTTCTCGATAATCTGACTATTACAGGATCAGGGCTGACATAGTGTAAATAAGCGAAGAGGAGGGAAAGAAAAATGACTGAGAAAGCAGTAAGAAGCCGAAAAAAATCCGCCAGGGGAGGGGTATCCACAAAAAAACCAGTTACAAGGAAAAAGAAAGAAAAGATACTGATTATCGATGATGAACCGGCTTTCGTCGAATCCTGTCGCCGAACAATGGAAGCAAAAGCATATAAGGTTTTCACTACATCGGATAAAGAACACGCCATGGAGATGATGGAATCAGAACCGGACGTTATTATTCTGGGAACCCTGGCGCCTGCCGGTCAGACTTTTACCATGTATAAGTGGCTTGAGAAACATCCCAGGTACAAGGATATTCCTATTCTGGTAATCGACGCAAGACAGGGCGAACAGAATATCAGGGGATTACGTACGTTTGAGAATATTCGGGTGGACGGTGACGAATACCTGTCCAAGCCGATCGAACCGGTTTCTCTGGTACCAAGGATCAGGAGTCTGCTGGATGCTAAAACAAAAACGATCAAAATACTGGTGGTCGACGATCATACGATGATACGAACAGGAATATCGGCAGTGATATCGCTACAGAAAGACATGGAGGTAATCAGTGAAGCAGTGAACGGACAGGATGCCGTGGATAAAGTAATGAGGTTTTCACCCCATGTAGCCCTGGTGGATATCTTCATGCCGGTGATGAGTGGAATAGAAGCTACCAAATTGATAAGCGAGAAGTATCCTGAAACTAAGGTTTTAATACTCACCCAGTATGACGAAGAGGAAAATATGATTGTTGCCAAACAGTCGGGAGCATTTGGCTTCATACCCAAGAAGGCCGCCAGTTCCGACCTTATCAGAGGTATCAGGTATGTCAGCCAGGGCAGGTATTTCCCTGCGGAATTTGCCGAACTGGTTGTGAATTAATTTATAAAAAAGAACCCGTAAAAACATCCATATATTAAACGCCGAATATCTATCTAAAAAGTGTTCAGAAATCTTAAATACTTGTGAAAAACTCCCTGTGATACATCATCGGGGGTTTTTCTTTTATGTCTTATCCGGGAACCGGCACGATTTCCGATACCCCATATCGAGAACTTTTTGTGATAACCAGGAATCCACTAAAATGGCTATGTTTTGGAATTTCATGTACAGAGAGTGCTATAATATTCTTCAGGTTTGGAATCAGTTACTTAATCCGTTCAAGCCTGAAAAAATCAGGAGAGCTGTGTATGAACGATTCAAAGATTATTGTACTCGATCCCAGGGGGCAGCCTGCCGGGAAATTCGGCAGGCGCGGGGAGCCGGGATCGGAAATGATGTCCATATTCGATCCGAAGACCCAGCCCGTTATGGACATTGACGATCTTCCAAGGCAAATGGCTGAACGCCTGGATACTCTGGAAGGCAAGACTATCTATCTTGTCGATACCGGCTTTGCCGGTTCAAATGAATTTTTACAGGAAGTTCAGGAGTGGTTCGCGAAAAATATGCCTGAGGTGAAGACCGTGCTTCATGTAAAAGCAGGCAATACATTCGCGGATGATCCCGAAACATGGATGCTGCTGAAAAAGAAAGCCGATGGTGTTGTGCTCGGA
>MGML01000106.1:515-987 GCA_001796415.1 Chloroflexi bacterium RBG_13_46_14 | reverse complement strand
TGGTTGTTCGGCGAGTCTCGCCGAATTTGCCAGAACGTTAGAAGGAGACTATGAACTTCCTACGGCGCCTATAGTTACCTCGCGGTTTGCCGACTATGTCCTTAGAGACGGACGTTCGCACGGCATGCCGTTACGATGGTCCTTTCCTCCGTATCCTGTCGCATGGGTGCCGAGAGAAACACTTCATGAGTATGTTCACGGAAACGATCCGATTACAGGCGTTCCGCTGATGCAGGAGATAATTAACGCTTTAACGAAAACCTTGATGAACGCGGAAAGGAATCCGGTTATCCCAAAGAGAGAGAAACGTCCCCGGTTGCTGGAACCGGATACAGAAGAAAACCTGCACCGGTATTTCCTCGAAAACGGCTGGACGGATGGCCTGCCGATAATCCTTCCTACGGAGGAGAGAGTAGCGGAAATGCTGACCGGCACAGACCACGATCCCCAGGAAGAAGTGGGAATGATGACG
>MGML01000106.1:0-259 GCA_001796415.1 Chloroflexi bacterium RBG_13_46_14 | reverse complement strand
TGGTTGAAACCCGAAGGAATCAACTTTATCGTGGTAGGTGGAGAAACAAATCCGATCTGGCAAAGCACGGATTACCGGCATTACGCGATAACCGGAATCGACAAGTGGATTCCTGAAGCCGGTATAAAACTTGATGAAAAACCTCTCCGTATGCCACTCGGCCTGAAGTGCGCCGACGGCTCATGCGGGATAGACCTGTAAATCAGAATATTGGAGTTGACATAATGAAAGACGTAAAAGGAAAAGTTGCATTTATCAC
>MGML01000105.1:1881-5462 GCA_001796415.1 Chloroflexi bacterium RBG_13_46_14 | reverse complement strand
TCTCTCCGTGTGCTTTCTCGCTCCCGGCGGGCGGCGTCCCGGCGCGGCGATGGTCCAGATATCCTGGCAGGCCATGGTGAATCCCATCAGGTCGCGCGTATGATGTACCGCCTGCTTGATATACTGCAGGGCGGTGAAATTCAGGTCCGAATTCTCGGCTACGCGTTCCGCGTAGGCAAGTGTCTCCTTCTCGAGTGTCTCATAATCGGGGAAGATACGGTTGACCATGTGAAAATCGTAGCATTCACGAGCAGTCAGGAAACGGTGTTCGTACATCACCTCGAGCATCTTCCTTGCTCCCCAGTCCCACGTCCCGGGATCGCACTGACCTACTTCGGCCAGGAACAGGGCATCCTCGGAGGCGAAGATAACGTCCATTACACCGGCGAGAAAGTAGCCGCCCCAGATGCAGTATCCGTGAACCATTGCGATGGTAGGTTTCGGAATCTTGTGCAGTTTATAGAGATGCAGGTCCTGGAGGAAGTACTGGTGCTGCTTGTTGTAATGCGCCCATACTTCAGCCTCTGAACCGTAGTCTTCCACCAATTGCTCCGGCGTTCTCCGGTCCGACAGCATCGGCGCTGATTCCGGCGTCAGGCCGATAGCGTCGTGTCCGCCGGAAAAGCATTTTCCAGCTCCCGAGATCACTGCAACCTTGCATTCGGGATCCTCCGAAAACCGGTCGAACGCGTCCTCTATCTCGCCATACATCGGGTGGCTGATAGCGTTCAGGTATTCCGGCCTGTTCAGTATTATCCTGGTAACCTTACCCGGCTGATATATAATGCTCTTGTATTCCATCTTCTCTCCTATCATCTGAATAATTAGTGCCATAAGGGGCTGCTGTCAGCCCCTTACTATTCTATACCAGTTTAGTGATTCTATTAAATTTCTACATCAGACCGGAAACACGAATGCACTGCCCGTTTATTTTCTTTCCCTTATCGGAGGCCAGGAAAGCAGCCACCGTTCCGAGTTCCTCCGGAGTGGTGGTCATACCGGCTGCAGCCATATTCTTGAACTGATCCTGCGCTTGCTGTGGGAAATTGCTGGCTTTATGGAAATTCGTCGCTCCGGCGCCTGGCGCCATGCAGTTGACCGTAATATTGTATTGACCTACTTCCTTGGCAAGAGCGTCGGTGAACAGGGTTACTCCGGCCTTTGCCGCGCCATAGACGCCGCCGGTAGCCATTCCCGATAGCCCTGCAGTGGACGACATACTGATAATCCGGCCGGTCTTCCGTTCGATCATCTGGGGAAGGACTGCCTTGGTGACATTCATCGTTCCCCTCAGGTTGATGTTGATGTTCGTATCCCAGTCTTTTTCGGTCGATTCCACGAAAGGTACGGGCGTCGTCCCGACTCCGGCATTATTTATCAGTATATCTATCTTGCCGAATTCCTTGAGAGCAGCCTCAACACCTTTCTTAACATCGTTAGTCTTGGTGATATCCATTTTCAGAGCCATCGACTTCCGTCCGGCTGCTCTTACATCGGCTGCCGTCTTTTCGGCTCCTTCAAGGTCCATATCGCAGACTATTATGTCAACTCCTTCTTTGGCCAGAGCCATTGCCATTCCTTTGCCGAAGCCTATCTGGCTACCGGCTCCGGTGATTAATGCTACTTTATCTTTTAATCCCAGGTCCATTGTATTCTCCCTTCGATCTTGTTGATTATGTTATCATTTTTAAACTTAGCGGCAGGTATGTAACTACACCTTACCCGGTAACATGGATGCACTGTCCCATGATACGGTTTGTGGCATCCGAAGCCAGGAATGCAACGACATTCCCTATCTCTTCAGGAGTAACATAACGTCCGGCCTCGACGGCTCTGCCAATGAAATTTTCGGCGAAATCTCTTGGGAATTCATCATAGAATGCCGTGTTTCCAAGACTCGGGGCGATGCAGTTAACACTGATTCCGTCTCGCGCCAGTTCCTGTGCCAGTGAGCGGGTAAAATTATTGATACCGGCCTTGGCCGCAGCGTACGCGGTTCCTCCTGCTGTACCCATTGTACTGGCAATCGATGAAATACTGATTATAGCGCCGCTTTTCCGTTCGATCATCTGCGGCAGAACCGCCCTCGTTACATAGGTCATACCGACGAGATTCAGATTGAGATCCCTTGCCCAGAGTTCTTCAGTAGTATCTACGAAATTTTTCGGAGGAGCGCTTCCACCGGCATTGTTCACCAGTATGTCGATCCTGCCGAACTTGTCCAGCACCTTCTTGACCATTTCTTTTACTTCGGCACTGTTCGTAATGTCTGCCTTTACGGCAATCGCCCTGACACCTTTTTTAGAAATATCCGAAGCGGTCTGCTCCGCTCCTTTAATATCCATGTCACATGCCGCTATATCACACCCCTCATCAGCCAGGACTGCGGCAATTCCCTTGCCGAAACCCTTCTGACTCCCGGCGCCTGTGACCAGCGCAACTTTACCTTTTAATCCTAGGTCCATTCTTCCCTCCTTTTACATGCGTATATACAGCTCTTATATTCTTAGTATTGAACAGCAATACATAAACTTCCGAAGTAAGGTCAGCAGATGAATAACTGGTTTTATGTCAGTTATATTATTCGTATGACTCTGCTTTGTCAATAAATTTCCAGGCTGTTCATGAAAATAAACGGTCATTGAAAGGCAGGTTTTCTTTGACACTGCCGACATACTGAAGTATTATTGGTCACACGATTACAGGCTGAGAGGAGAACAGACACATGGCAAAATCCGATTATGAGAAATATTTCGTTACGAAACCAGCGTATGAGGGGAACACAGTCCCGGTAAAAAATTATCAGTCTCCTCCGATGACCTATATCAATAACAGTCTGATCCCGGGCTGTAATAATTATCTTCAGCTAGGCTGGATATCCGGTCTTCCCGAACCAGGCACCTGCATCGGCGAACACACCCACGATTACGACCAGATAATCATTTACTGGGGTGGTGACTATAAGATACCCCAGAATCTCGGCGCTGATATCGAGTACTATATCGGAGGCCAGCCAATCACATTCAACACCACCACCGGTATCTTTATACCCAGGGGAACCCGGCATGGTCCGGTAACATGGAAAAATTTCCGTTTCCCCCATCTCCAGATGACATTGACACTTGGGACTGGAGACGCGAAGGATGTCTCTCCGGAATATACGCTTCCCGGTTCGGGCAGCAGACCCCGACCGAAAAGCGATGAGTTCGATTTTGAGCAGTATGTGGCACGCAACCCGATGCGTGAGACGGGTGGCGTATTCACGAAGGGCAGGCAGGCTCCTACAATGACCTATATGAGCAGGACACAGGTTAACGCGGCCAACTGCTATATAGAATTCGGATGGATCTGGGGTGAAGTGGAACCCAGCATCGGTGAAATGCGCCATGAGAAATATGACGAAATCGTTATCCACATCGGCAGCGATTATGAAAACCCCGAAGCGCTTGGAGCCGATATGGATTTCGGTCTTGGCGGAGAACTGTTTACCATGGACTCCGGTTTTGGGATTTTTATTCCCAAAGGGTTACGCCACGGCCCTCTGAATTTCCGAAAATGCACCAAACCATACATAGAAATGG
>MGML01000105.1:0-1855 GCA_001796415.1 Chloroflexi bacterium RBG_13_46_14 | reverse complement strand
AACTCGATCTCTCCGCCAAGATCGTACGGATCCTGGACATTATTACCGATAAAGGTGACAATCTCATCGAATTCATGCGCGTGAGAGTTAGGTTCCGCCGCACCCGGCAGCTTACCTCCGGGAAGTATCCAGACGCACTCGGCATAAAAGGCATTTTTGACAATTGAGTCATCAAGATATAACAGCTGGATACGCCCACCTTTCCCCGGTTCGGGTATATAACTCGGATCGGGTCCCTGTCTGTCGGGTGAAAGTGGTGAATGACGCCTTATTTCCGTTATTACGTGATGTCCGTATTTGGATTCAGCCATCTATTTATGTACCTCCATTCACTGCATTAATATATTATATGTCCGAAAGATAACATATATTCACACAGTATACAATCGTGATTCAGGTAACGATAATAAAGAGAGCGGAGGAAATTCCTCCGCTCTCTCATTTTTTTTGGGAATATCGCGGTCGGATTAGTATCCCATGGACTCCTTCAGGGTCTCATCCATCCAGATATACTTGGTGTAGTTGAATGTGTTGTCGTACCCCAGACTCGCTTCTCCATGGTAGTTCTTGATCCATGGCCACCAGAAATTATTAAGCGGCGTAGCCGGAGCGGGGATAGCCCAGGCCTGGCCGAGTACGTGTGCCATAAGCTCTTTATTTATTGCGTCGGCTTGCGCTGGATCTATCATGCTGAAGTTCATCATTTTATCTTTAGCTGCCACGCATACCGGATCATCGACATAACTCTGGTTAGCGCCAAAGGGTCCGGAGACATACCAGTACGCAAGGTAAAGATTGGCAACCGGACCGGGGCTGGTATATATCATGTCTTCATACCTCCTGCCCCACACGATACCGTTGAATACACTGCCTTCATAAGGCACGATAGTTAAGTCAACACCAACCTTGCTCCACATATCCTTGATAATGGCAAGGTAGTCTGCAGAGGTAGAAACGCAGTCAACTCTAGTCTTAAAGCCATCGGGATAACCGGCGTTCGCCAGGAGTGTCTTTGCTTTGGCAGTATCGTAGACATACAGTTCCTGAACGGATGCCGGAGCCTCTTCCAGGGGAAGGTAGGCGTCTTTATATTCCTTCATTTCAACGATGGGCCAGCTAAGTATCTGTGCTTCTCCACCGCAGTACGTTTCTTTAATCGTCTCGAAATCGGTCGCCATCATCAGTGCCCGGCGAACGTCCTTCTTGGCATAAGGTGTATCTGCTTTATCTGTTCTCATCCAGATTGCACCGGGAGCCACAGCAAAATATTTTTTAGACATTAAATCGGGAGTTCTTTTTCTCAATTCATTGGCGTTTTCCCAGCCTACACCAAGGAGATTGTCTATTTTAGCCGTGCGTAACGCAGCTTGCCGGGAGGAATCATCCGGGATGATAAGGAGTTTAACCCCGTCAAGGTAAGGTAAGTCATTACCCATACCTTCGCCGATCGGGTCTTTCTCCCAGTAATTAGGACTTCTCGCAAATGTCACCGTACTACCCGGAACATAGTCTTTCAGCATGAATGGTCCGGTACCGACCGAGTATCTCCAATCGAGAGGAAGTCCGAATGTCTCGCCGACTTCCGGAGCGACAATGCTGGCAAAGTCACCGAGTATTCCGACATCATCGAATGCAGTCACCGGAAGCGTTGCCTTAACCGTCATATCATCTATTTTTTCAAATGTAGAATATTTGGTATCACCCATACTTATCATCGCAAGGGGAAAATTGGTTGTGTACAGGGTTAATGTATCTATAACGTCATCAGCGGTAATTGACCGTCCACCGACCAGAACACTCGCTTCATTATCCGGATCCATGGCGAATGTGACCCCTTCACGAATATAAAAGATAA
>MGML01000104.1:4920-6006 GCA_001796415.1 Chloroflexi bacterium RBG_13_46_14 | reverse complement strand
CCAGTTGTTCACAGATCGACCCTCACCCTGCTCCAGAGTCAGAGGCGGAAAGATACTAAAAATTCCGCTTACCAGGATACAAATTAGTGTCTAAACCCTTATTTAACTATCTAAACTTAAAGCACTCGCTTTGGATTAACGCTGAGTCAGTTACTTTCGCATATTTTCAATTGCATTTACTATGTCCTGTAACAAGTCTCCGTAATAAGGCACTTTGGGCATTTCTCTTTTGATGTCAGCTAAGTCATATTTTATAGCGTCTAACTGTTTTTCTATTCGTTTAAGGGCATCAATAAATTCATTCTTATCGCCGTCAGTCATGTTCTTACTCCTCGTCACCTAAATAGCTTGAGGTGGTTAGACAAATCTATTTCCTTTAGTTCTCATGTTCCCGGAAAAAACGCTACACAAATCCCATGTTCTTCCTGGGAGAACGGTTAGTCATGTCGATGATATTCTTGGTCGTCTTCATCGGTTTCTTTGTTTGAATTTTCAGGAGAATTTGAATCAGAGCGGGACTGCTCGATGAATTCCTCAGAGATCTCTTTTCTATGCTTTCCACCAAGTTCTTGTAAATCCGCCTTTGGGTTATCTCTTGAAACAAATTCTCTCAATTCTTCTTCTGATTCAGCCACAGAGGTAAATGCCACATTTCCTGATGACTCCTCTAAACGTTCAAACCAGCCCATTTTGGTTCAGACGAATATCCTTCCTTTCTCTGGGTGTTCTGGATCTGTGCTCAAGATTTGGATCGGAGCTCCATGGAACTCTTCTCTTTCTGAATGTCCCTCATTATCAGCCATATTACACCTCTTGATTCCTGGTTAAGAACTTAGGATGAGCCGGCATGTTGGTCAGCGGGAGCCCAACAAATATTCGATTTTCTTTAGCAGCTCGTTGATATCAAATGGCTTAGAGACGAATGCATTAGCTCCCAGGTTTATGGCTTGCTTGGAATATTCCGGCCTGGCACTGACAATAATAACTGGAAGTTTTGAAAAAACACGCAGTTTTTGTAATACCTCAAACCCATCCATCCCGGGCATAATCACGTCCAGCAATACAATGTCAGGCTTCTCTGATTTA
>MGML01000104.1:4255-4805 GCA_001796415.1 Chloroflexi bacterium RBG_13_46_14 | reverse complement strand
TTCGGTTGGCAGCCACTATCTTTTCTTTTCGTCGTGATTGGTTCCAAGAACCAGTTTTATTTTTTCTACCAGCAAATCAGGGTTGAATGGTTTCGCGATATAATCATCTGCTCCAAACCGCTTAGCCAGTTGAACTATTTCAGGCCGGCCGGTGAAGATTATTATTGGTACTTCTGAAAAAGTCCGCACTTTATCGAGTACATCCATCCCACTGACGCCAGGCATTACTACATCCAGCAAGATAATATCGGGATTTTGTGTCGCTGTCAGTTCAATAGCTTCAGCACCACTCATTGTGGTGACGACTTCATAGCCTGAAAGCCCGAGTTTAATCCTTAGGAGATCACATATCCTGGGTTCGTCATCAACTACAAGAACTCGTTTTCGTGCGTCCATTGTCAATATTATAAATCAGTTTATTTTACTTTGTACCTTTTAAGTGGATTTATAGTCAAAATGTAATAAATTTGTTACTATTTTTTTCAAGTCAGGTTCTTTTGTAGTTCACATGTGCAGCCAAAAACAATTTATGTTAAAAATTTATAAGTGG
>MGML01000104.1:3210-3751 GCA_001796415.1 Chloroflexi bacterium RBG_13_46_14 | reverse complement strand
GATATTGGAAAGCCCAATTCAACTTCTAATGCATCTGGATTATTTAGACACTTATCCAATTGAGCCGAGGATAGAGAAATCAGGAGTAACCGTGGTGTAACTAGTTTTATCGACATTTGTTTGATTATACGGTTGTGATCTGATAAAAACAAAGAGCTAATAAAAATGTTCCGTTGAAAATACCCGGTCAAGATAGAGACAGAGGACTTGGTGAAAGAAAGTGTACGTTTACCCAAAATGTTGTTACCATACTTAAATCAATTATGATATAATTCATTCCTTAGTAGTATTCTTATGAATTAAAAAAGGAGAAATTATCCATGGATGAAAAAGTCGACACCATAAAAGATTTATCTACAACTGCCCTTGCTAAAAAACTAAATAGAAATCCCCAGGATCTTTTTCAGCAATTGCAGCAAATGGGTCTGATTATAAAGAATGGTAAAGACTGGCAGCTTACGGAAGCTGGATTATCAAAAGGCGGCTCTTATAAAAAACATGAGCAATCCGGTAGAAATTACATTGTCTGGCCGGAATCTAT
>MGML01000104.1:0-3193 GCA_001796415.1 Chloroflexi bacterium RBG_13_46_14 | reverse complement strand
CAAAAATGCAGACTGTAAAGGAAAATCTATTAACCGCAACCGCTATTGGAAAAGAATTTGGCATTCCAAATACGAGAGTAAACTTGATTTTGTCAGAACTGGGATGGATAACGAAGTACATCAAGGGGTGGCAGATAACTGAGCAGGGCAAATGGCTGGGTGGGGTGCAGTCGAAGGATAAGATCTCTGGTTCTCCGTATGTCCGCTGGCCTGAAACTATCATGAAAAATAATATTTTAGTCAATAGTATCCGTGAGTCTCGCGGTGAAGTGACTTCGAACGTAGAAGACAAGCCGCAGAATATTACTCAGGAAGATATTCAGTTTAGAGAAAAATTCCCGGCAAAAGAAAGGGCTAAGGACGGTCATTTAGTCAGATCGAAGGCAGAAATAATAATCGATAATTGGTTGTATGACTCTAAAATTACTCATGCTTATGAACGGCGCCTCCCGATTGAGGAAGAGCTGTATTGCGATTTCTTCATTAACAACGGCAATGGTAAAGGGGTCTATATCGAATACTGGGGATATGAAAACGACGAAAAGTACAAGTTGCGTAAAGACAGGAAATTAGAAACCTACAAAAAATACGGTTTCCAGTTGATTGAGCTTACCGATAAAGAAATATCAAGCCTTGATGACGTATTCCCAAGGAAGCTTCTCGACTTCGGGATAACCGTCGATTAAGCTTTTTTTGATTTTGTAGCTATTTTCTCACGGTAATCTGCCAGTATGAACTGAACTGGCTTGTTCCCTCGTTATTCCAGTAGTGTTCGTCCTGGGCAATAGAGACAATTATAAAATCGGACAGCAATTCTGAAATGTCGTAAGCATCGGCAAAAAAATGCACATCTCCGAGGTGTATGCTTTTGAGAGGTCGATACGTATGCGGGGCAAGTTGCTCGCCGGTACCGTATTTAGCATCGCGAAGCGTGGGACAGGTGAAAAACAACATACCGCCCGCTCTTAACCATCCATGAATGAGGTTTAGAGACATTTTTATATCTTCCCTGAATCCGTGGTATATGACGTTAAAGGCTATTACGAAATCAAACGAGTCTTTTTGAAAAAGATCCTGGCAGTAATCAGCATGGACGATTTTTACATCAAGCTTTTTCTCCTCAGTATTCTTCCGTAAAACATTTAGGGCTTCTTCAGATGAGTCAAGTGCAGTGACATTAAAACCGGCGTGAGCCAGATAAAGGGCATGACGACCAATTCCGCATCCGAGATCAAGAACGTTTTTAAAGCGAGAAACATCAAGTGTCTTAACCAGGTCGACTATTTGCTCACTAGGCTCGGTCCAGTATTCCCGGTTAAGTTCTTTTTTCCAATATGCGTTATATCCTGTTGCCATATTCATCAAAACCAAAAAATAAAAATCATTATGAATTGTGCTCGCTTGGACGTCACATTCAATCTAGATGACGGGTTCAACTAATTACGGTGTCACGACTACTTTTTCTCGACGAACCGTCTGGCTTCAGAACCGAATGACGCGCCGCTGCCTGAACCTATACAAATATCGGTCTCAAGCCGGAGTCCCCAATCGAGAGGTACCGACATCGTCATATTAACGGCACGCTTACAACCTTCTATTAACCGTGGTGCCACTTTGTTAATTTCTTCTGCCAGTTTTTTAGCTTCTGGCATAAGCTGGTCTTTGGGATAAATATGATTTATCAGTCCGAGTCTCAGCGCTTCCTGTGCATTAATACGCCGCCCGGTCATAATCATCTCTTTTGCCATTGTAAGGCCAATAATGCGTGGTAATCTCTGCGCACTCCCGAAATCCGGAATCACACCGAAGGTAATTTCAGGCAAGGAAAATACCGCAGCCTCACAAGCAATCCTTATATCACAGCAGAGACTTAGCTCCAGGGCTGCACCCATGCAGTAGCCATTTATCGCCGCAATGACCGGTATGGGTAATTCCTCGTACATTGACAGGATGGATTTCTGACCGTATAAGCGTTCGTACCCATCACGCAAATTAGCGACTGCTGAAGGACCGCCACCCCCACCCTGACCGGCAATCATCTTCAGGTCCATACCCGCACTGAAAGCGCGTTCGCCGGCGCCAGTCATAATAGCCACCCTCACAGCCGGAGTTTCTCTGAGTTGCTGTGCTACCTCCTTCAATCTACGATAGACATCCTGGTTAAAAGAATTCATCGACTCAGGACGGTTCAAAGTGATGGTGGCAATAGTGCCTTCGATATCCAGTTTCACAACATCTTCTGCCATAATTTCACCTCTTACATAAACAACATTCAGCCAACTATGATACGTGGGAATGCCGACATCCGTCAACTATCTATTTGAGATGTATTTTTCCACGACAATTTTCGCTGGAAATAAAGCCCGACATTCACTAGTGCAAGGAGAGCTGGCACTTCGACTAACGGCCCGATAACAGCTGTAAATGCTTGCCCGGAGTTGATGCCGAAAACCCCCACTGCTACGGCAATTGCCAGTTCGAAGTTGTTGCCAGCGGCATGGAAAGCAATGGTGACGGTCTTGGTGTATTCTCCGCTTAGTTTCCTGCCCATATAGAAGGAAACGAACCACATGATCACAAAATAAATAAGCAACGGGACGGCTACCTTCAGCACATCCAGCGGTAATTGAACGATGATCTCTCCCTTTAACGAGAACATAACTATGATCGTAAAGAGAAGTGCAATCAGGGTTATGGGACTGATCTTAGGAACGAATTTTGTCTCGTACCATTCTTTGCCTTTCATTTTTATGAGAACGAATCGACTTAGCATCCCACTGAAGAACGGTATCCCCAGGTAAATGAGGACGCTCTGGGCAACTTCCCAAAGGGACACTTTTACTACCATCCCTTTTAGCCCGAATAGTGGAGGCAAAACGGTAATGAAAATGTAGGCAAATATTGAATAGAAGACCATTTGAAAGATGGCATTGAAAGCTACCAATCCCGCAGAATACTCGTTGTCTCCCCTGGCTAATTCACACCAGACAATAACCATTGCGATGCAGCGTGCCAGCCCAATCATGATAAGCCCGACCATATAGTCTGGCATAGGCCAAAGATAACCGAGGAAGAGAAGCGCCAACACAAACATAACGACCGGTCCGATAATCCAGTTTTGTGTCAAGGAAAGCACCAGGACTCGCCAGTTTTTAAAAAACTTGGGCAGTTCCTCGTATTTGACCTTCGCAAG
>MGML01000103.1:1689-7626 GCA_001796415.1 Chloroflexi bacterium RBG_13_46_14 | reverse complement strand
CGCGCCGCTGTAATCCCGTCATAGACGGATAAGTCAGAACGCCAGCCCCTGAATGACCTACATTTCTCCGCGGGGAGAGGTAGGGATTTTTGTTGGAAACTGAATCCCCTCTTCCGTTTCGGGAGAGGGGATATTTTGTAAAATATTGTTGGAGGTAATAATGAAAAACAGACTCTTGTGGGTGGTGGTATTCGTGATTGTTCTTGTACTGTCTATCGGCGTGTTCTCGGCATGCGGTTCATCCGGTGCGGAGAAGGAAGAGGTATCCACTATTACTATTACCGATATGGCAGGAAGAGTAATCACTCTTGATAAGATTCCTGAAAAGATTGTATCGCTGGCTCCGAGTAACACGGAGATCCTTTTTGCTCTGGGTCTTGGAGATAAGATAGTCGGTGTGTCAGAATTCTGCGATTATCCTGCAGCCGCAAAGGAAAAACCGAAGGTTGCCGGCTTCGCTGATGCCAATGTTGAAAAAATACTTGCAGCAGAGCCGGATGTGATATTTATATCCAGTACCATGCATGTCGATGAAGTACTCCCTGCCCTTGAAAAATATGGAATGACCGTAGTCGTTATCGACCCGAGAAATCTCGATCAGGTACTGGATTCTTACACCATCATAGGGAGCGTCACCGGTACGAGTGAAAAGGCTGCCCGGATAGTAGACAGTATGTCAGCACGAATGAAAGCTGTAACCGACAAAACAAACGAACTCACGGCCGACCAGAAACCTCGCGTCTTTTATGTAATGTGGCATGAACCGCTGATGACCGTTGGCGGCGATACCAGGATACATGAATTGATAGAAAAAGCAGGTGGTACCAACCTGTTCGCAGATACGATAGGATATCCGACGATCGACCTGGAGACCCTGGTTGAAGCTAATCCAGAGGTTATTATCGCCGGAACAGGGATGGGAGAAGGAGCGGACGCGCCGTTCACGTTCGCCAGGAATGAAGCCAGGCTTGAATCTTCCGAAGCCAGGAAAAACGACAGGATATATGAGATAAATACCGACCTTGTCGGGAGACCTACCGAAAGAATGATAGATGGACTCGAACAGATGGCAAGGATGATCCATCCCGAACTCTTCGACTAGTAAATGAGGATAATACACAGGAAAATAAAAGTATGTCGATAAACGAAACCGGAAGCGTAATTCCAGACCGGTTAAAAAATATACGTCCCCACTGGCGGGGTCGGATTTACGCGATCATAGGACTCTCCATTGCTGTCATTGTGGTGGCGGTCATTGCCACCACAATAGGCAGCGTAAAGATACCTGTACTCACAACACTGCGTATTCTCCTTTCCCAACTTCCGTTTATCGACTTTTCACCCGACTGGGCAGGAAGTACCGAGACGATACTCCTCGACATACGCTTGCCCAGGATTGTCCTCGCCGGACTCATAGGTGCCGCCCTGTCAGTTGCAGGAGCTACTTACCAGGGATTATTTCGTAATCCACTTGCGGATCCATACCTTATCGGGGCTGCGCAGGGAGCCGCCCTGGGTGCTGTAATAGGTTTCCTCCTTCCTATCGAGTTCAGTGTGATGGGTTTTGGTTTGATACCAATACTGGCATTTTCCGGCGCTATTGTCAGTGTAACCGTTGTTTACATTCTTGCAAGAGTAGGTAAAACAGTACCGGTAACTACTCTTATCCTCGCCGGCGTAGCCCTGGGAGCTTTATGGGGAGCTATATATTCATATCTGGTGATCATCAGCGGCGACAAGATTCATCCGATAATATTCTGGATAATGGGTAGCTTCTCGATGACGGACTGGTCGGAAGTTGGGATCGTTCTGCCGTATATAGCTGCCGGTATAATAGTAATTCTTTTATACAGCCGTTCGCTGAACGTTATGCAGCTCGATGAAGAACAGGCAAAACAGCTCGGTATCAATGTTGAAAGAACCAAACTGATCCTCCTTGTCGCTTCTACTCTTATAACCGCTGCCGCCGTGTCCTTCGTTGGTACGATCGGATTCGTCGGTATAATCATCCCCCATGCAGTCCGTCTTCTCTGGGGTCCGGACCACCGTTTCCTGCTCCCGTTATCGGTTCTCTTTGGAGCAATATTCCTTATACTTGCCGACCTTATTGCCCGGACAGTTATGACCCCAACCGAGATACCGATAGGGATAATCACCGCTATCTGTGGTGTTCCGTTCTTTCTTTACCTGTTGAGACGTCGAAAGGGAATCATTTATTTTTAGAGTTGACAATATGGCTAAACTCGAAGTAAACAAACTGACTCTGGCATACGGCAAAACAACCGTTATCGATACTATATCCTTCAACGTGCACAGGGGGGAAATGCTGGGACTTATCGGTCCGAATGGTTCGGGTAAATCAACCCTGATAAAAGCCATCAGTCATGTGATTGCACCTCGTTCAGGATGGGTTATCCTCGATGGTAAAAATATTTCCGCAATACATCGCTCCGAGCTTGCGCGTCTCCTAAGTGTTGTTCCCCAGACACCTATTCTTCCCAGTTCCTTTTCCGCATTCGAGATAGTTCTGATGGGCAGAAACCCTCATCTCGGCCTGCTCAGATACGAAAGTGAAAATGATATAAATATTACCTACGAGGCGATGGAGAGGACTGCGACACTTTCCTTCGCCGAGCGCAGGATAGGCGAACTGTCCGGCGGTGAGATACAGCGTATAGTTATCGCCCGTGCCCTGGCACAGCAGACAGAGGTAATCCTACTCGATGAGCCGACAGCTAACCTGGATATAAACTACCAGCTCGAGATTCTAGACCTGATAAAGAGTCTATGCACCCAGAACCACCTGACGGTGATCATCACCCTCCATGACCTGAATCTGGCCGCGCAATACTGCGATAGGCTGGTATTGATAAAAGGAGGACGCGTTCATGCACAGGGAACTCCTGAAGAAGTAATCACTACCGATAATATCAGGGAAGTCTATGGCACCGATAACTGCGTTTATACCCACCCGGTAAACGGTCGACCGACCATCCTCTTACAGGCAGGAGAAAGTCGAAACGGGATACCAGGCGGAAATAATGAACCGGAGTAATAAATCACTTCCGGCTATCTTCATGATATTTCAGTTATACATTAAAAAGGACTGTAATTAGATCGCCATCTTTTACCGGATATGTTTTTCCTTCAAGCCGAATTAGTCCCTGCTTCTTTGCTTCAGCCATACTTCCGCACTTTATAAAGTCATCATAACTTATGACTTCCGCCCGGATAAATCCTTTCTCAAGATCGGTGTGAATTTTACCGGCGGCTTTCATAGCTTCAGTATCCTCTTTAACCGACCATGCTTTAACCTCATCAGAACCGGTCGTGAAAAAGGAGATCAGACCCAGCAAATCATAAGAAAGCCTGATTATCCTTTCAGAGCCTGATTCCTTTAGCCCATATTCGCTGCGGAATTCCTCGGCGGCTTCTCCATCCAGTCGGGTGAGTTCCATCTCCAGTTCTCCGCAGATAGCGGTAACGGCGCGTTTTTCACCTTTGAACTTCGAGTTCCATGCCTGGATCAAGTTGTCTGCTTCGGGCAGCTGTTCTTCACCGATGTTTACCGCTATCACCAGAGGTTTAGCGGATAACAACTGGTAACCGGAAAGCATCCTTTTTTCTTCTTCGGTAAGATTCATTTCCCTGACAGGTATATCTTGCTCCAGGTCAGCTTTAATTCTCCCGATAGCTTCCTGTTCGCGCAGTATTCCAGCCCTCTCAGCCTGCCTGGCTGCCTTTAGAGATTCTCCCAGCCTGGAAAGCCGTCTCTCCAGTATAACCAGGTCTGAAAAAATAAGCTCCAGGTTCATATTGGTAATATCGCGTTCCACGTCCAGGCTGCCCTCGGTATGAGGAACGGCATCGTTCTTAAATGCCCTGACGACGTTAATCAGAGCGTCCACCTGACTTAGCTGGTTGAGGAGTTTCCCTCCGATTCCTTTATCCTGAGCCATATCTTTTAAAGACGCGCCGATATCGATGTACGTAACAGAAGGATATGTTACTTTGCCGGGATGGAATATACCGGCAAGCACCTCCAGGCGCGGTTCAGGAACAACAGCCGTGCCGATGTGTGCTGCCGTACCGGAAGAAGCGCGACCGCTGCTTCCACCTTCCGTGAGTGCGTTAAAAACGATGGTCCTTCCGCTTTGCGGAAGTCCGATGATGCCAATTTCCACGTGTAAAAACCTTTAGTAATAGAAATAGAGGATGTTGGGCGGAACCTAAAATCCGGACTTGATAAGATTACTGGCCAGCTTTATTATCAATTCCCTTTCTTTCTTGGAAAGCTGATCGTTGCCGGCCATATCAAGAAGAGCAAGCAGGGCTTCATGCGTACCTATTCTGCCGATTGATTCGACTGCGTCTGTTCTCAATTTCATAGGAAAATTTAAATTATTTGCAGCTGTTACGAGGTCTCTAAGTTCTTCAGAACGTTCATCCTTCACTCTCGCACCTCCCGAGATTTATACAGGTTTCCCAAAGGAGCCTCTCAGTATTGTACACTTTATGTCAGGATTCTTCAATCGTCATTCGTTTGACATCACAAGTGCATAAACCCTATGATTCGTTAACGCCGGTTGATATCTTAACTTGGCGATTATCATATTTATGGAGTGAAGGACTAATGGCCGAAGGAACAAAATACAATATCAATTACATTTATGACACGCCGCCGAATCCAGTGCATCCGCAGAGTCGTGATAAGGGAAACGATATGCCCTGGGAAAACAACCTGTATATCGCTAACGAGCTTGACGGAAAGTTACCCGGAGCATTTTACCTTGAGACCAATATGGTACTCAGACCTTCTACCGGGGGTGTCCAGAACAAGAGTCACAGCCACCCGTTCGATGAGTACCTGATATTCCTTGGGACCGATCCTGATGATATTTACGAACTGCACGGCGAGGTAGAATTCTGGATAGACGGAGAGAAACACCTGATAACAAAAAGCTGCGCGGTGTTCGTACCGGCCGACCTGGAGCACTGCCCTCTCTACATGCACCGGGTAGACAGGCCGTTCATGTTCATCACCACCGGGAATTCATACGGCTACAAGCATGAAGGCGAAGTTACCTACGCCAGGGATTAAATGCGTTTTTGATGACAAGGAAAATAATCGGCCGGACCATAAGTCCGGCCGATACATTATCAGAATGAATTACCTAAACCTTATACCAGCGCGCCGCCTTCAGGTGAAACACCATTAGGATCTATCGCCCGTATCGTGTTCTGCCACCAGATATGGTAGTTGGAGAGAGCCGGGCCTATCTCGTCCTGGGGGCCCATTGTGGAAGCGAAGTAACTTCCCTTGAAAGCCCGGTAGTTCTGTTCCTTCTGCCACTTCTCGACGGCGGCTTTCGCTTCCGCATTCTGAGGATCGTACTTACAGAATATCTCGGTCTTACCGAGGTGACCCTGTTCGACACCCCAACCGAAGAAAGCTCCGCCATCGTCGACGATAAAACCTTTTTCAATCAAGGGTTTCTTGGCTTCACCGGCTCCGATCGCCCATCTTATGGTCAGGTCTCTCTGTCCCATGATCGGGATAGAGCTGAACGCGCCGCCATTGCGGAATGTTTCCCGAATCGAGGCTGAAATCCTGGTACATTGCGCCATCAAGATACCTTCGATCCTCGGATCTTCGACTGCTTTAAGCGATTCTCCTCCGGCATCAGCGCATATCTTCTCCAGCGCTTTCTTCTTGAAGGCGAAGTCTCCCGCGTCATTACCCATGACGATCACGAAGAATCCCGGTCCTTTTACCTCGGCATTCAATTTATTGAATGCCTCTTCTTCTTCCTCGTTGCTGGTAGTGATGTTCGCCGCTACCATCGAAATATTAAAGCCCATCAACTCGAAACATATCTCGTTCTCACCAAGGGCTATTTCGGCCTGCCACATCTTCTCTACCGACGGGAAGCTGTA
>MGML01000103.1:0-1638 GCA_001796415.1 Chloroflexi bacterium RBG_13_46_14 | reverse complement strand
GATGCCCTTGATATCGTACACAGACGGTCCTGACCAGTGATACAGTTTTATCGCTGCTTTGGTAAAGACTCCGGGAGTTACTCCGGGCGGGACCGCGCTGGTAAGAATACTTCTCAGTGATGGCCCTGGACCGTCACCGCAGAACCATTCATCGGACGAACCGAGCGAACCCGTCCTGACGATATCTCCTTCGGGCGTGACCCATTCGATAGCCAGGTGGTTCCGGTCGTCACCACCGGTTGTCTGGTCCATGTGGCCGTGACCTCTGAGCATTGCCGAGCAGTTGGTCCCGGCGCCCTTTATACAGAAATTCAAGCCCCGTTTGAACAGTTCAGCCTGCAATTGGGATGAAATTACATACGGCTCGACTACTGCGTACATATTCTTCTCATTGATCTCTATTATCCTGTTCATTCTCCTGAGATCCAAAAGAATGATATCTTTCGGGAACATGCCTGACCAGCCGGTGCATATCGGTCTGAACATTTTCTTGTGTTTGTTACAGAGCTTGACTATAGCCTGGACTTCCGCCGTGTCTTTGGGAAGAATTACCGCAGCGAAATCAGTGGAATAATACGCAGGCATTATAGCCGGATCGTCACAGATATTTTCTTCGCCGACAACGTCTTCGAATTCTTTGTAAACTTCTTTACTTAACGCCATTTTCCATTCACCCCCTATATCGCCTTTTCCACGAGTTCGACTATGTCGAAAACTTTCATGTTGCTGCCGCTTTCCTTCACGGCCTCGTTCAGGGTTTTTTCGCACCATGGGCAGGCTGTAACGATAGCTTCGGCACCCGTAGAAATCGCTTCGCTGATCCTGTCCTGAGATGTCCAGACCGCAAATTCGGGATTGGATTCACTCACGCCGCCGCCGGCTCCGCAGCACCAGGAATACTCCTTTATCCTTGTCATCTCGGTAAACCTGATGCCGGGGATAGCTTTTATCACATCCCTTGGCGGTTCGTAGACACCGTTGGTACCGCGTCTGTAAGGTTTTGGCGGATCGAAAACGAACCGGTCTCCCGGTATTTTATTACCTTCCCAGTGCACCCATGGTTCACCAAGTCTGCCGAGACGGCACGGATCGTGATATGTCACCGCAAGATTAACTTTACGTCGAGGTTTTAGCTTGCCACCCTTTATCAGTTTATCTATGTACTCTGAAATATGCAGTACTTCGACATCACCTCTCAGTTTATATCTCTCGTAAAGGACCTTAATTGCCTGGTATCCGTCGGCGCAAAGGGTCACTACTGTCTTCGCGCCGGATTTCTTGATCATTGCGGCATTCTTCTTAGCCTGTTCTATGAAGGCATCTTTATAGCCCATCTGATAGGCCCGTCCACCGCAGCAAGTCTCGGCGTCACCGGCTATCCCAAAATCGACACCGGCTTTCTGGAGTATTTTTACGGTGGATTTGGCCAATTTCTGCATTTCGTTATCATAACTTATCAGGCAGCCTACGTGTAAAAGAACATCTACCGTTTCCCTGGCTGCGTCTTTTACATTCAGTCCTTTAGCCCAGTCGCCCCGTTTACTCTTCACCGGCACCATCGAGCCCGTCTTCTTTAAACCGGCAATCCCGTTTACTCTTCACCGGCACCATCGAGCCCGTCTTCTTTAAACCGGCAAT
>MGML01000102.1 GCA_001796415.1 Chloroflexi bacterium RBG_13_46_14 | reverse complement strand
CCTGCCAGAATGCCGAGGTGGTGGAATCGGTAGACACGCTATCTTGAGGGGGTAGTGGGCGAAAGCCTGTGAGAGTTCAAATCTCTCCCTCGGCACCAGATTTATAACTCATGTCGTAAATCTTGATTTATTCCTTTTTCTTTATAATATTCTTTAAAAATATATTCCTGGATATCCCATATTTTAAATATCTTAAACACCTTGTAGGTTTAGTGATACGATTATAAATTTCTTCATAACTCTGATGCGATAAAGAATAGGGAGAGAATTTCTCTTTTACGCACTTAAGATAAATCAGTCTGGCAATCCCGATGGGTTCTTTCTGAAAAATCTCTGTACGTTCTGACATGGTAAGGGTCCCCCTTAACATGCAAATATGGGCACAATTTATACATGAACGCTTTGGCAATTCCACAGCATCATTTTATCATAGAAAATATCATTCACCAATTTGCAGGACGCAGTATGTATTAACTTTCACTGGGTTTCAAGTACCATCGTTGTAAATAATGTCGGCAGGAATAGCCTCAATGTTGTGGATTCGACTGAAAAAGTGGATAAATGAAGTCGTTTGCAAACGTACGGGGTAAGAGAAATGCCTGAAGCGTTCCGCATGCCTCTTACTTACTGGCTACAGTGTCTTTATACATAAAGCAGTACTGCATCGTTTCTCTATCTGTTCCAGTTTCTCTTTTAGTTGCTCAACCTGTCTTCTTAAATCCTTTATCTCTTCAATCAATTCATCGTTAGTGATTCCCTGATTGCTGGACAGAGCCGCCGGTGGATCTATGATTTCTACAGCGGGTGCGGGTTGTTTTTCTTTCGGTTTCTCCCAGTGCTGTGATCTACAGTTTGGGCAGATTCTTGGTTTCCTGTGAGGATAATGCGGATGCCAGACATGACCGCACTGAATACAAGTAAGTGCTGCATGCTCCATTTTTCGGCTCTCCTCTATATCATTGGTTAATAGTAAAATACTACACCCGATCAAGGAATATCAACAAGAAAAAACACCTGGTGGATTATCATCGGCATCAATTTGTAAGTCTTTTGTAATATTAAATTTATATACTGGTGTCGTTTTTAAGCTGTTTTTAATATCTCACGTGTATAGTGTAAGAAGAAAATGAAAACGGTGGAAAAATGGACAGTACTGATAAAATCAGAGATTTGATTACGTTATTAGTCATGAATCAAGACCATCTTTGTTATGAGTTGACCAGCCTTGCTAATAAAGTTAACAATTTTCTTTCTGACAGAGAAATGATGTTATCCGGACAATTGCTTTCCGTAATGTATGACATTCTGATGGAACAGAATGCTAACGAGACGGATGAATCAGTCGCCAGGGATATTCTTGATAAAGCTGGTCGCAGCTTTGACGATAGTCGTTTCGCCCTTGTCTAATGAGAGATACAATTTCAGGAGGATAAATAGAGATGGCCATTAATATTGGGAACACGATTATTTATGTAGATGAAGAAAGAAATGGAGAGTGCGTAAAAGGAAAGATAGTCGATATCTGGAAAAATAATAGCGGAGAAATTACGGACTACTTTGTAGCGCTGGATTCAGGAAGATATACTAATGTAAAACCGCATTTCCCTGATTGGTGTAAAGTGGATGACCATTTCTTATGCTTTGACAACAACCGTCTCTCATTATCCTTCCTGTCGCCTGGATATGCATTCGCCGCAAACGTTTAAGGCTTGATCAGCCTTCGGATTAATATCAGCAGGCTATGTAACACTACCGGTTTTTTCTGCGTAATAATGATATAGTAACAACTAAATCTGGAGGAATTAACGGAGATGGCTTTTAATCTTGGCGATCGGGTTATATATGAGGGTGAGGATATTAATGGTGAGCGCCTGCAGGGAGAAATCGTTGATATCGCAAAAAATAGCAGAGATATGATAACCAGTTACTTTGCGGTACTCGATTCAGGATTATATGTTCAATTTAAACCGCATAACCTCAGGTGGTCAAAAATAGATGAACCGTCACTCGTACCTTGAGAAAGCCTGTTATTCATCATCATAGCTTCACTCACTCGCGAGAACTTGAATTACTTTGTTGTGTGCTAACACCTGATCTCCGGGCAGCTTCGGCATCCCTGATGTTATTCAGCCTTTCATGAGCCAATCTATTGAAGACGTCCCTTTCCAGGCTATTCAAAAGGCTTTGCGGGGATTCTGAGACGTTTCAGATGTATTCCAAGACGAATATAATATCCGTTTAATATTACCTTTAAGCTATTCCGACAACAATTTCTTTTTCTGTGCCTGGAACTCTTCTTCTGTAAGTGCACCGCTGGCTCTCAATTCCTCCAACCCTTTGAGTGTAGCAACGGTATCCGTGTTAGCTCGCCCCTTTTTATCTTCAGCCGGTAAAATGGCAAGTATCAAAAATGCTATTATTCCTAAAAATAGTGCGATAATAGCCCATACAATGGTATCTTTACCTTTCTTTTTGGCAAGCCAAACACAGAGGAAAATGGGAATGAACCAGGCAATAAGACCAACAATTGCCCAAATTAATATGATTTCCCATGGACCCATACGAAACGGCATATCTTCTTATCCCCCCTGATTATTAAATTCCATAACGTTTATGAGATTATATTCCATTCTCTGTCGAACTATCAACAGGTGAAGTGAGCTTCCCGCGAAACTCTGAAACAGACACGTAGGGAGGGAAAAGAAAAAAGGTACTTACCCCAACATCTTCTGGTAAAATAGCTTTGGATAAAGACCAAAATACCGGAAGGAAGGAATAAATACCCCATGCATATTATACAGACTCCGCTCTTTGATTTCGAGGGATTTATAGCTAAGCGAGGTGAGGACCGTTTGACGCTGGTGCTTGAAGCGATACCTGCCGAGAAGCTGATTATCGCGCTTGAGAAAGAGCATTGGACAGGGCGCAAAGGCTACTCGGTGCGTGGGATGTGGAGCGCATTAATTGCGGGGGTCCTCTATGGTTGTTCTTCAATTGCGGAGGTGGCGCGGCTTCTGAAGAATAACAGGGATGTCCGGCTGGTCTGCGGGTTTGCGAAGGACAATCTGCCTGGAGAGGATGCCTTGGGGCGTTTCTTGAAGAAGCTTACGGCACATGAGGAGCTTATTGAAGAGTGTTTTGCCGCTCTGGTGGAGAAGCTGAGGCAGGTTCTGCCCGGTTTTGGGGCTAAACTGGCTGTCGACGCCACCGATATTGAAGCCTACTCGAACGGCCACCGAAAAAGCCCATCAGACCCGGATGCTAGCTGGGGAGTCAAGGAAGCCAAGACAGGCTCACCCACTGGGAAAGAAAAGGATCTCTACAGATGGTTTGGGTACAAATTACATCTCATAGTGGATGCCTTATATGAGCTGCCGATAGCTTTTACGGTGACGCCGGCTAACGAGAGTGATACTAACCAGATGGAGCCGTTACTCAAGAAAGCAGAGTTGGATAAACCGGAGTATCAACCCGAAGCAGTGATAGCCGACAAGGGTTATGACAGCAAAGAGAACTGCCTGGCGATATTTAAAGATGTCCATGCGGCTCCGATAATACCACTGATAGAAAAACCTGGCTTTGAATCACCGGACATCTGCAACGCCAAAGGCACCCCGACCTGTGGCTGTGGACTTGAAATGGTGTACTGGGGACGTGACGGCAAGTATCTAAAGTATCGCTGCCCTGATGTATTGGGTAAAGCCAAATGCCGCTGCCGGTTTCCCTGTACTGCCTCGTCATACGGCTATGTGCTTAAACTACCGGTAATGAAAGAAGACTCCAGGCGGCACGTACCGGTGCCCCATGAGACTAAGAAATGGGTCAGGCTATACCGGATGAGAACAGCTGTGGAACGGGTAAATAGCCGGGCAAAAGACCTGTTAGGGCTGAGAAAGATAACCCTGCGAGGCATAGCCAAAGTGACGCTGAGATCACTCTTAAGCCTCCTGGTGATGCTTGCAGCGGCGGTAAGTATGGCCGAGCGTCACAGACTGAAGGAGGTGCGTACGCTTGTAGGATAGCCACTGAAACCCGGCCAGGCTACTTTCCTTAGGATAACTGCGCCCGGAAACAGCTAAATAGCCATGCTTTTCAGGCTGACAGCGTTAAAAAGGATGTTTCCTCAGTAAGAAACTAACTTTTTCAAACCTTATCCGGAATTTCTGTTGATTGATCTGCGATACGACCGCGTTTCGCGGGAAGCTCGGTGAAGTTGGCTTATTTGCTTTTTATTACTTAGGTGATATACATTTCTAAGTTAACATCAGATATACCTAAAAATAATCAAGGAGGTTGTGGCATGGGTATATTAAGCTTGTTTAAAAAGAATTCATCTTCAAAATCGCAGTTTGATTGGAGAAACTCAAAAGCTCATTTATTATTGCTAAGTAAATACTTACATGCGAATAGCTATGAATATTTTGCACAACACGACTATTGGAAGGCTATGTGGGATAAAGTGCTTGGTGAATCGGCTAAGAAAGCCATAAATCGTTTCGTAGATGAAGGTATATTAATTCCTCCTGAGGTAAAGGATTTAGTTTCGTATAAATATAAAGTTACTGAACTAAAAGATATGCTCAGAGAAAGAAGCCTGCCTGTTTCCGGACGTAAAGAAAAATTGGTTGAAATGCTAACGCAGGAAGATCCTGGAGGGATGATAAAACTCGTAGCTGGATTATCTCTGCTAATATGCTCACAAAGTGGACGTATGATAGCAGAACAATACTTAGAGGCTGAAAAAGAAAAGAGAGCTAAGGTTGAAAACCAAGTAATGAAATACCTTTCAACACGAATGTTCAGAGAGATAAGCCAAATAATATTTGAATATGAAACAGAACAAGTATTTCCTTCTGGATTTGGGGTAGGACTTGAAACAGAAAAAGAATCACGTTCTTCTGAACAAGATATAGCAATGCTTACGAGTATTTTCCAAAGTAAACCGAAAATCCTTACAAAATTAGAAAATGGCACTTTGGAAGCTATAAGGATTGCCGCAGCTATGACGATGTTATTCGGTGAGCCAAGAGCAAAGAAGTATTTACCGGATGATTTAAACACAGGTTTGCCTTATGACTCCGAAACAGTTGTACGAATGTTCCGTTTCTATATCTCCAACGAAGGTCATCTAGCTCGATACCGAAAATCTAAGTTACAGTATATAAAGGTGTTGCCATCCCCCGATTCCTGTGAATCGTGTAAGAAACTAGAAGGCATCAGATATCCACTTGATAAAGTCCCAGAGTTACCAAATGAGAATTGCACACATGAGATGGGTTGCAGATGTACATATATTCCTGTTGTAGATTCACTGTCATCTGAATGAAAATAAATACTATTATTATTGGAGGTTATTTATATTTGGATTAACTGAAGCAGCAATAGACGTAATGTTAAAAAAGGGGTTGCCTACTCCTAAGAAAAGCTATGATGAAGCAACCTGGGGTGAGATTCATAAAAAAACTAATTCCAAATATCATTTAAGTAATCGCAGCGAACAATGAGGTTATATTCTCTCAACTTGAATCTGATAGAACAAACGAAAATGCTGGGAAGTCGTATTAATGAATAAACCTTTGGTTAATGCCGCTTTCATTGATGGTAATAACCTATACAAAGCTGGTAATGACATTGGATGGAAACTCGATACCAGGAAATTTAGAATACATTTAACAGAGACATATCAGGTTAAAAACGCCTACTACTGCATTGGGTATATCCCTGCTAATACCAGGCTTTACACTAGACTTCAGTCTGAAGGATACAAATTAATATTCAAGAAAGTACAATATCAGAATGGAAAACCAAAGGGAAACGTTGACGCTGAATTAGTGTTAAAATGTATGACTCAATATAGAGTCTATGATAAAGCTGTGATCGTAACATCGGATGGGGATTTCGCCTGTTTAGTAAAATATTTAATTCAAAAAGCAAAACTTCGAAACGTTATCGCGTCAAAAAGAACGAAGTGCTCCGACTTATTACAGGAAGCATCCGGTACACGTATTTCTTATCTAGATGATCTTAGAAAGAAGTT
>MGML01000101.1 GCA_001796415.1 Chloroflexi bacterium RBG_13_46_14 | reverse complement strand
AGGAAACGATGGAGCTTGAAGATACGATCGATGAACTGATACGGCCTATATATTTCACCCCCGAATCCAAGTTAATTGATGAGTTGTTCAATGAAATGAGAGACAGGAATTACCGGATGGCTGCGGTAGTAGATGAATATGGCGGTATTGCCGGTATCGTGAGTTTAAGCCTGCTGGTCGAGGAAATAGTCGGTGCCGTGGGAGATGAATTTGCCGAAGCTGAAAAAGAGTACGAGGCTATCGATGAAAATACCTTTCAGATAGACGGAGGGATGAATATCGAGGAAGCAAATGCCGAGATGGATCTGGGTTTACCTGAAAGTGAAGAGTACGAAACCGTTGCCGGATTTATTATGAGTCACCTCGGACGAATACCGAGGACCGGAGAGAGACTGCGATACCGCGGCATGAACCTGACAATCACTGAAATGCGCGGAATGAAAATAGAAAAAGTCCTGCTATCGAGGCCGAAAGTGCGGGGTGAAAATGCAGCGCCTCAGGATTAGATTTACCAGGGGAGACGAGATTAAATATATCTCCCATCTTGATATTATGCGATTATGGGAGAGAGCATTGACGCGTACCGGAATCCGGATAGCGTACTCTGAAGGATTCAGTCCTCATCCGAGATTATCGCTGGCTGTCCCTCTGGCTGTTGGCGTTACCGGTGAATCCGAACTGCTTGATGTCTATACATCGGACTCCGTATCACCGCACTGGTTTACGGACGTGGTAAACAAGCAGCTTCCGACCGGAATTTCAATACTGGGAGTACAGAAGATAGGTGTTATGATTCCTTCATTACAATCACAGGTCCGTCAAGCTGAGTACAGGATTGAAGTGGACAGAGAGCATGGTCCGGAGGATATCGAATCTGCTATTGCATCACTGCTATCATCGGAAAAACTGCCTTGGTACCACGAAAGAGACACCGGTAAACGCGAATACGATCTAAGGGAGTTGATCGACGATATCAAGCTGGAGTCATCGGACGATGAACGATGCACGATAACTATGCTGCTACGCTGTGGCAGCAACGGTTCGGGACGACCGGAGCAGGTTACGCTTGCTCTTGGTTTCAAACGATATCCTCTTTCGATATCTCGTACAAAACTGATACTCGGTAATTAATCCGGAAATTACTTATTACATCAGTACCTGTATTAGTACGAATACGAGTCAGGATCTCCATCACAGATAATAATCACCGGTTCGAGCCTTAATATATTGCTGTTGAAGAAAACACCGTATTCTGTTAACAATAGGGAATATCATAACAGGGAAATTATGAGTTTAAAGACAGGGAAACCTATGGAATCTCTTGAGTTGCGGGTACTACAATTCATCCGGAACAACAGCTTGCTTGTTGATACAGGTAAACTGCTCGTAGCCGTATCCGGAGGTCCCGATTCCGTATGCCTTCTTCTTTTACTGATGAAATTGCGTGATGAGTTAGGTATCGACCTCTATATCGCTCATCTCAACCATAAGCTCAGGGATAAGGAGTCTGAAAACGATGCCGAATACGTATCAAAGCTTGGGCAGAAACTGGCTTTGCCTGTAACCATAGACAAACGTAATGTGGTCGAATATCGAATGAAACACGGTGGCACGTTAGAAGAAGCTGCCCGTGAAGTACGATATGATTTTCTGGCGGAAACAGCAAAGTCTGTCGGGGCTGATGCTGTCGCGGTAGGGCACACGCGAGATGATAATATCGAAACTATCCTCATGCATCTCATCAGAGGTACCGGCACAAGGGGGCTCCGGGGGCTTCAACCCATAACCCGGTTGAATTCTTCCCTTGGGACCGTGAAAGTCCTCAGACCTTTGCTTGAAATGGACCGCGATGAAACTATGGATTTCTGTCGTGCAAACGGATATGAACCGAGGATAGATAGTTCGAACCAGTCGTTGGCTCCGTTGAGGAACAGGATACGGCATCAACTTATTCCGCTTCTGAAAGACTATAACAGGCAGTTTGGAGAGGCTCTACTGCGGAATGCCCGTATTGCCGGAGATGAACTTGATTTCCTGGATGCTGCTGCCGGTGAACTTTGGGAACGCGTAGTAGAGACACGAAAGAACACCGTTATCCTCGATAAAAAAGGATTCCTGGGTTTACTACCAGCTTTGCAAAGGCACCTGTTAAGACAGTCGATCGAAATAATTTCAGGCAGCCTGAAGGACATTGAAGTTCGGCATATCGAACTAATAATGGATGCCCTGGATTTGCAGGCAGGCAAGCGGATAACTCTCCCCGAAGGATTATTATTTATCGTGGAATATGATCGTTTTCTGTTAACTCGTGAGTTAGCATCACTGTCTTCTCTACCTCCTCTGGACAGCGAGCATGTACTGAATGTGCCGGGACAGACCGAGTTTCCCGGTTGGAGAGTTTCCGCCGATTTTGTTTCCCTCGAAAAGATGGGCGATATAGACAATAATTTCATTGCTTACTTCGATTATGATAAGGTTGGGAATGAGTTAACAGTACGTCCGAGGAAAACCGCTGACAGGTTTTTTCCGCTGGGGATGAGCCAGCCTAAGAAGGTAGGGGTATACATGATAGACGTTAAGATACCCAGGACCTGGCGGAAGAGGGTACCGGTGGTCTGTTCTCCACAGCAGATAATCTGGATTGCAGGATATCGTATTGATGATCGTGTGAAGGTAACAGATGATACCAGGCAGGTTTTACGGCTGGAGTTCATACAGGATCACGATTTCTGATGTGCGATCGAATATCGATACTTATTGCCACTGCGAACTTCAGATGCTATACTCTGGAATATTCTATTAACACGGAAAGGACCATTTTGTTATGAGGAGAGCGGATGGGCGTGCCTGGGATGAGATGCGTCCGGTAAAAATAACTACCGGAGTACAGAGTTTTGCGGAAGGTTCAGCACTAATCGAGTTTGGCAAAACGCATGTTCTGTGTTCGGTAAGCGTTGATGAGCGTGTACCGGGTTTTCTCAGGGACAGCGGAAGCGGCTGGATCACGGCAGAATACTCTATGCTGCCGAGAGCGACGGTTACACGGACACCTCGTGATTCCGTGCAGGGAAGGATATCCGGAAGAAACCAGGAAATACAGAGACTTATCGGCCGCTCTCTGCGTGCCGTGGCGGATCTTAACGCCCTGAGTGGCAGGACTTTGCAGGTCGACTGCGATGTAATACAGGCTGATGGTGGTACACGAACGGCCGCAATTACCGGCAGCTACGTTGCCCTCTACCTGGCAATGCAGAATCTTGCCGATATGGGGATATTATCAAGCGTACCATTAAGATATGCCGTCGCTGCAATAAGTGTCGGTATCGTTCACAACAACCTGTTCCTCGACCTGTGTTATGATGAAGACTTCCAGGCAGGGGCTGACTTCAACATCATCATGAACAGCAACGGCGAATTCATCGAGGTGCAGGGAACTGCCGAAGGCAAGACCTATAACAAGGAAAATCTGGATTCTGTAATCTCGCTTGCGGACAAAGGAATCAAAGAATTATTCGAATTCCAGAAAAAAGCCCTGGCAGCAGCAGGTATTAGAGGGATCGGCTGATAACTAAGGTCTTACCTGACCGTTTCCGTAGATAATCCACTTGTAGGTAGTCAGTTCTTTTACGCCCAGAGGACCCCGGGCATGCATTTTCTGGGTACTTATTCCTACCTCCGCTCCCAGTCCGAACTGCGCGCCGTCAGTAAACCTTGTACTGGCATTTACGTAGACACAGGCGGCGTCCACCTCGTTTAGAAATCTCATTGCGGCACTGTAGTCTTCGGTAATGATGGCTTCGGAATGTCCCGAACCATAACGTGCTATATGATCGAGCGCTTCATCCAGTGAGTCCACGACCTTGATGGCGGCGATAAGCGCCAGGTATTCCTTCCCCCAGTCTTCTTCTACCGCACCGACCAGTTTCAGAGATGAGTTTGATTTAAGAATATCCATTGCCCTGCTGTCGCAGTGCATCTCGACGCCGGCTCTGGCAAGTTCAGCGGCTGTCATTGGCAGGAATGCTTCCGCAATGTCTGCATGTACCAGCAGCGTGTCCATAGCATTACAGACTGTCGGACGTTGCACCTTGGCGTTATAGGCGATTGCGGCGGCATTCTTCAGGTTGGCAGCCAGGTCTACATAGGTGTGACATACACCTATACCTCCGGCTACTACCGGCATTGTCGCATTTTCCCGGACATACTTTATCAGTCCGGCACCACCGCGCGGAATCAGCAGGTCTATTACCTGGTTCATTTTTAGCATGTGTTCGACCAGTGAACGGTCGGTATTTTCAATAAACTGTATAGTACCGGCAGGTATTCCGGCTCTTTCCGCTGCTTTACTTACCAGCCCGGTCAGAGCGGTATTCGAGTGAATAGCTTCCCTGCCGCCACGCAGTATAACGGCATTGCCGGATTTTATGCAGAGTGCCGAGATATCCACTGTAACGTTGGGCCGACTTTCGTAAATAACTCCGAGTACACCCAGCGGTACGCGTTTCCTGCCTGCTACCAGTCCGTTGGGAAGAGTTCGCATATCGGATATTTCACCCACCGGATCAGACAGGGCTGCAACAGACATCACGTCCGATGCCATACCATCGAGTCGGTCAGGAGTAAGCAGCAGGCGATCGAGCATGGTATTGTCCATCCCCGATTCCTTTGCCGCGTCACAGTCCAGTTTATTGGCGGATAAGATTTCATCTTTCTTTGACTTCAGATCATCGGATATATTCTTCAGCGCAGTGTTCTTTACATCAGCCTGTATATAGGCCAGTTTGCGGGAAGCTTCCCTGGCTGCCTTTCCTTTTGCTTCAAGTTCATCGATAGCATTGCTCATCGTACTACTCCTGGATCGCTGAAAATACTCCGGTTATTTATCGGTAATGTAATAACTTCCTTCCGAGGCGTTATTGGGGTCGAAGGTTTTCTTTATCTCTCTCAGCCACTTATGGTAGTTCGAAGCGTTCGGACCGTAGAAATCGTGAGAAGTGTCACCAAAGACGTGGGCGGGCACTCCGAAATGCTGGTTTATGGCCGTATTATTTGCCTGCGCCATGAATTCCTCGGTCAACGCCCTGAACGTATCAGGATTCGGGTGGTACCTTATTAATAATTCACCATGTCCGTAATGACCGTGCTCGAATGACTGTGTAAAGGGAGACGTATCGTCGTTATATACCAGGCCGCGTTTAATGAGATCATCCTTCGCCCGGGCGGTGATGTTGATATATTCGGCCATTAGCGGGAAGACATCCGTACCGCCAACCTCGCCGCCGAAAGTACCGCTGGCTCGGAAGGTTTCCCTGATAGAGCCGGTACTTCGCAGCCAGCGCCATAAACAGCCGCCGGCAACCTTCGGATCCTCCACCATCTTATCCAGTGATTTGCCTTCAGTCTCTTCGATTATGAGTTCCAGTACCTTTGTCTTGTAGTCGAAGTCATTTTTCGAATTACCGGCGATGATTATCATGAAGCAGGGTCCCTGCACCATCTGCCTGAATTCGTTGAAGAGTCTGATATCTTCCTCGTTGCTTGTAGCCATGTTCGATGCCGCCATAGCCGCATTAAAGCCCATCAGTTCGTAGGCTATCTCACTCTCACTGATCTTCTGGACGCCCAGGATGAGTTTTTCCAGGGAAGGGAACGAGTAAAATCCGATCATAAAGTGTGGTGGTATCTCATTCGGTGCGTAGTGGGGTGAAATACCTTCTATCGGGAAAGTATCCGGTCCAGGCCAGTGATATATTTTGGTCGCCGCCCTGGTGAAGACTCCCAGTCCGCCGAGAGGTACCACGTTACCTCTTACGATTCCTCTCAGGGATGGTCCCGGCCCGTCGCCGCAAAACCATTCATCCAGTGAGCCGAGTGAACCGAACTGGACTACCTCGCCGTCCGGAGTTACCCACTCCAGGGCAAGCTGGTTGCGTTCACCGTAGCTGGCGCTCTGACTCAGGTGACCGACTCCCTGGTGGGCGGCTATGGGGAGTGCCGAGCAGTTCGCGCCGGCACCGCACTGGTTGCATATAAAGCCTCGCTTCATACACTCGGCCTGCAGTTGTGCGCCGATTACGTAAGGTTCGACCACTGCGTACATGTTCTTTTCATTGATTTCGAGGATACGGTTCATTCGTCTCAAATCCAGCCTGACTACGCCCGGTCCGGGAGCGTCGTTATACACTCCCCAGCCTGTGCTCGATGCCTTAAACTGCAGGTTGTACTTATTGCATAGTTTCACGATAGCCCGGACTTCTTTCGTACTGTCCGGCAGCAGGATGGCTTCGAATCTCGGTGTGAATTTTTCCATACCGGCCAGCAATCCCGATCTCCATGCGTACGAATCAAGGATTACCGGATCCGACGATATATATCTCGGTCCTACTATGTCTTCAAATGCCGCGTACTGGTCTTTACTCAATGCCATTGGTCAACTCACCTCTTATGTTACGGCTGCATAGAGCAACTCGATCACGTCATATACCTTCAGGCTGCTGTCGTTTTCTTTGATACTCTTACCAAAACTTGTTTCACATCCCGGGCAGGCAGTTGCTATAGCTTCTGCACCGGTGTTTTCAGCTTCACTAATACGTTCACCTGCTGCAAAAGCTGCAAATTCCGGATTGGACTCGGTCACTCCGCCGCCGGCACCGCAGCACCAGGCGTATTCTTTTATCCTCTGCATCTCGACCAGGTTTACGCCCGGGATACTCCTGAGAATTTCCCGGGGAGGTTCGTAGATGCCGTATGTTCCCCGCCGGAATTCCTTCGGCGGGTCGAAAATCCTTATATGTCCGGGTATCTGTGTGCCTTCCCAGTGTATGTAAGGTTCTCCCAGTCTACCAAGGTGACAGGGATCATGATAGGTAACGGTCAGTTTTACAATTTTGGCAGGTTTCAACTTACCTTCATGAATTAACCTGGCAAGATATTCCGTAGAGTGCAGTACCTCAAGGTTTCCCTTGAGACCAAACTCATCGTACAGAACCTTGAAGGCGTGATAACAGTCGGCACACCCGGTAACCAGAGTTTTAACTCCGGCTTTTCTATAGATTGCCATGTTTTTTTCTGCCTGATTAACGGCATCTTCCTTATATCCCATCTGGTAGGCGCGTCCGCCGCAGCATGACTCATTGTCTCCGGCTATACCGATATCTACTCCCGCTTGTTGCAGCAGGTCGATGGTATTCCGGGCTACTTTCCACATATCTTTGTTAAAGCAGGTGCGGCACCCGGCATGGAAAATTACCTCGCACTGCTGAGAGGTGTAATCTTTCGCTTCTTTCCCTTCCAGCCAGTCTCCACTCTTGATCTTCGTTCCGGGAACCATGTGCCCCCGGGTTCTCAGGCTGGCTACCAGGCGGTCGAGTACGGGCAGAGTATGACCGTTTTCAACGCATCTGATTCTGGTTTCCAGTATCGGTTTCAATACCTCCATATCCATCGCATATTTACAGGAGATATCGCAGCCGCCGCAGGTCATGCAGTTATATACCACATCCAGCAGCTTGTCAGTATATTCGAGCCTGTTTTCCAGGATAGCGACGCCGATTCCCATCCTGCCGCTGCCCGAATAGGCGTGAAAATCATTATACGTGATACTGGGACAGATACTAACCGGTTCGTATCCCTTTACTTTTTCAAGCGGTATGAACTTGCATGCCGAACAACGGCAGCAGGTTTCCATATCACTCTGGTATTGTTCAAGAGCCATTCTTTTCTCCTCGATAGTCCGGAGGCAGTATTATTGTGATTGTATCATTCTATCATAAACCTGGTATATCTGAACCGATTTTTCTAAAAATGAAGTAACCTGTGCCTGTATGTTAATATCATAGTTGACAACTACTGCGAATACCTTCTATTCAGGGGAGGACAGATATGAAAGTAAGTGAAGGGCGAATCGGTCGGGTATTCGTTATCCGCCTTGAGGATGGCGATGTTATACCCGAATGTATAGAAAAGTTTGCGGAGGAACGAGAGATATCGGTCGGCCAGGTAATACTGGTCGGTGGAATTGGTGGCGGTGAGGTAGTAGTCGGACCTCGACGTTCCGATGAAATGCCGCCGGAGCCGGTTCTGCTGCCGGTCGATGGAGCCCATGAAGTCGCAGGGGTTGGAGTGCTGGCGCCTGATGAAGAAGGGAAACCGGTTCTTCATATTCATGGGGCACTGGGCCGTTCCGGTAAAACCCTGACCGGCTGCCTGCGACCCGGCGTGACGACCTGGCTGGTAGCCGAAGCTGTCATATACGAGATACTGGACGTTAAAGCAACCCGGGTTTATGATGCGGCCAGTGAATTCAAGCTTCTGGAGGTGGAGTAACAGGAACTTACCGGATTATCTTATCTTGAGTTCGATATCCGGAAATGTCTCATTGAGCCGTTTTTCAGTAATTTCTATCGCGTCGGCTGAGATATCTATACCGATCCATTTTCTTCCGAGTTTTTCGGCTGCGACAAGGGTCGTACCGCAGCCGCAGAATGGATCCAGGACGATATCTCTCTCATTCGAGCTTGCCCTGATAATCCGTTCCAGCAGTGCCAGGGGTTTCTGAGTTGGATAGCCAAGCCGTTCTTTATACGGTCCGTGAAGAGGGTCGATATCCGCCCACCAGTCTTCGGGTACCTTGCCTTCATGCTTGAGATAATATCGCTTTCCGTATTTCAGCCAGTATCTGTTGCCGTTCTCATCGGTGAAGTACGTCCGGTTAGTCCTGTCTACCAGGATATCCTGGTAATTAAATGTCCACGTGTCGCTCTTTGTATAGAAGAGTAATATATCGTGTTTACGGGCGAAGTATTGGTTAGACCTTCCTCCACCCTTGTACGACCAGGCGATTTCGTTTCTAAAATGAGTAGTACTGAATATCTGGTCGAGTAAGATTTTCAGGTAATGGCTGGAAGTGGGGTCGCAATGCAGGTAAAGAGAACCTGTGTTTTTCAATATGCGGTGGATTTCCAGCAGCCGTGGAGTCATCATTACCAGGTAGGCGGCTACCGGCGTGTGTCCCAGGCCTTTTACAAGTCCTTTAACCAGCGAATACAGTGCAGGTGATGATTCTCTGATTTGAGTCAGTGTGTGTTCAGAGGTTTTATTCCATCTCCAGGTGTCGGAAAACGCTTTCCTGTTTCTTCCTGATCTACCATCACTTTCCTGGTATGAAAGATTATAATCGCGATTACTGTTAAAAGGCGGGTCCAGGTATACAAGGTCAATGGACTCTGTAGGAATATCCCTGCGCATTATGTCGAGGTTATCACCGTGATAAAGCGTGTTGGTTTTCAGTGTCGTTATCTTATCTAACTCCCTGCTGCAATTTATAAAATAACCAGATTATTCCGGTGGACTACCTCTGAACCGTAATCGTACCCAAGCGTATCGGCGATACTTTTCGAGTGTATACCTTTTATGGCGGCGATATCCGTTGTACTGTAGTTTGTAATTCCGCAACCAATATGAATTTCTTCGGGATCATAAATATTTACGATATCGCCGCGTTGAAATTTACCTTCGGTCTGGGTAATTCCCGCAGCCAGGAGGCTGCGATTCTGCTTTTTTAAGGCTTCCGCCGCTCCTGGATCAACTGTCAGTTTTCCCTTTGTGGACAGGCCGCTCATCATCCAGCGTTTCCGGCTCTCCAGGCTTCCGGCGACAGGGGTAAAGAGAGTGCCGATTTTTTCTCCGGCAGCAATCCTGGAAATGATATCAGGTTCCCGGCCATCGGCTATTACTACCGCTACTCCCGAGGAGGTAGCCAGTCTTGCGGCTTCAATCTTGGTTAGCATCCCGCCGGTACCGAGAGATCCGGCTGTTCCTTTGACGAGTTTTGTGACCCTGGAGTCTATTTTATCCACCTGCGGAATGAGACTGGCAGTGGCATCCCTATGCGGGTCGGCAGTATATAATCCGGCTATATCGCTGAGAATCAGCAGCAGATCAGCGTCGACAAGGTTTGCTACCATAGCCGACAGGTTGTCATTATCGCCGAATTTTTCTTCCTTTATTTCATCGATCGACACCACATCGTTCTCATTAACAATACAAATTACCTTCAATTCCAGTAAGGCTAAAAGCGTATTTCGGGCATTCAGATATCCAGCCCTATCGGTAAGATCCGATTTAGAAAGAAGAGCCTGGGCAACGGTGATTCCTGATTCCGAGAAAAGCTGGTCGTATATATTCATCAGTTGCCCTTGCCCGATAGATGCCAGTACCTGCCTGTAAGGAATACCTCTGCGGTCTCTGACTCGACCCAGCTTGTGTCTTCCGGCGGCAATTGCTCCGGAAGATACCACGAGTATTTCAACACCCTGGCTGTGAAGATTCGCCATCTGGTTTACCAGTCCTGACATTGTCTCACGGTCAAGGTGATCCGTACCGCCTGTAAGCAGGCTGGTACCAAGTTTTACAATTATTCGATTGTAAGAGCTTTGATCCTGTCCGGACTTTTTCCTGTTAGCCATGATAAATACTTAAATAATAAGGATTGATTAATTATAGCACGCGTTATTACAGCAGACTATTATCACAGGTGAATCTGTGTTAAACTGGTAGTGGGAAAAGGGCTAGTCAGTGATGGCTAGCCCTAAAAGTTGTTTGTATAATTTGTATAATAGGAGTAAACGTGGACTTAACAGGCTTGCTGGCACTTGCTGATGGGATGCCTGCTTATCAAAAACTGGTTCGAGAACTGGAAAGTGGTTCCCGAAATTCAGGCGCTGCTATCCTGGATGCTGCCAAGCCGTTCATTATCGCTTCCCTGTACGAACATTTCAGGTTGCCGGTAATTATAGTTACCTCTCAGCCGGAAAACAGCCGAAAGATGTTCGAACTGGTGACAGCCTGGCATTCCAAAGCTGATGTCAGGTTGTTTCCCGAACCGGATACACTGCCGTATGAGCGAATCACGTCTGATATTACCTCTTCACTGGAACGAATCCAGGCATTATCAGCGCTGGCAGGTATTACAGAGAATGGCACACAGGAAACTCAAGCACCGATTGTCATTGCTTCTGTTGCTGCTTTTTTACAAAAACTGCCTGATGTAAAGGAATTCTTTTCAGCCGGGCATATTATCAGGAAAGAAGCGGAACTGGATCCGTTTCGCCTGATTTCCCTCTGGCAGTCTATCGGATACAGGCTCGAAGAAGTAGTGGATATCCCCGGAACGATAAGCCATCGCGGCGGAATACTGGATATATATCCGCCGACTAGTGAGAATCCGGCAAGACTTGAGTTCTTCGGCAATACCATAGAAAGCATTCGCTTGTTCGACCCCGCAACACAGAGTTCGATCCGTGAAACAGAGTCATTAACCGTAGGTCCGGCAACCGAACTCCTGAAGCCTTTTTCTGATGACCGCGAAGGTACTGAAAAGCTGCTGAAATCGCTGGACCTTTCA
>MGML01000100.1:4433-10618 GCA_001796415.1 Chloroflexi bacterium RBG_13_46_14 | reverse complement strand
GGCCCCGCCCACAATAGCAATCCCCTGGAAATACCACGTGTTTGCATACTGGGGTACGTAATCGGCGACCAGCCTGTATAGAGCTATGCTCGCGAGGATAAACCCCAGTCCGAAACCAATAAGCGCTCCATTCATTAAAGCGGTATTTCTCATCTCTCTTCCTCCTCGGCTGATATAGATATCTTATGGTAGGCTACTTTTTATGGGTAGTCAAGATTCGGATGACCTCCGAGGAGTATTTCCGGACTGTATGATTCAAATGGATAGTCTATGGTCTGCAGTCATAACCAGAAGCCCTGTATTGCCAGTACAGGTGGTTTGATATTAGTTGCAAAAGAAAACCCAGTGACAAACACAAAAAGAGCTTTGCTGCAGCAATCGGGGGTTCTCAAGGTGGATGGATATAGTTTTAAAGAATTTATATCCCCGACTCGTACTTCAGGCTGTCCAGCCAGGCGACTGACTTCAGGTCTTTTTCGAGGAGGTACCGGATGTACCCTCTCATTATTTTTTCCAGTTCGGCTGATAACTCGGGAGGAACTTTCAGACGGGATGCCGTATCATAATCATTATTCTGGAAAAATCGCAGGACTTTCAGGGCGTTCACGGAGAGTGAAAATAAGACGGAAGAGCTTTTATAACTGCAATCGGAGCAAAGCACTCCTCCTGAAGCTGGGCTGAAGGTGTTTGTTGCAGGTTCGAGTTCCTTCCGGCAGTTTACGCAGTGCTGTAGTTGAGGACGGTATCCTGCTTCATTCAAAAGATGGATTTCGAAAAACCTCAGCAAGGTTTCGATATCATCTGCCTGGCACAGGTTCTTCAGTGTTTCAAGCAGTAGCTGGAATAGCTTGTAGTCCTCGTAATGCTCGGGTGTAAACTGGTTGACGAGTTCGATAACGTATAAAGCATAAGACATTAATTTGTAATCATTTTTAAGGGGAACGAAGCTGTCGATAGTCTGGCTGCCGGTGATTGTGTCAAGGTTCCTGCCGCGGGCAAATGATACCCGGCTATGGGTAATAAGCTCAAGGTGCCCCGCCATCTTGCTCCTGGTCTTTCTGAGACTCCTGGCAAATCCCTGGATCTTCCCGCGATCGGGAGTATAGAAGGTGAGTATAGTATCGGCTTCACCAAGCTTTGTTTTCTTGATAACTATGGCGTCCGTCTGATAATTCCTAGGATTCGTCATTATTTTACCTGTTTCCAGTATTTTCTTTTCCAGCCGTCGGCTTCCATATATCGAGAAAACTCGTAATGCCAGTCCCCGGATACCAGCCGCTGGTGCTTCAGTTCGTCATTCCTGGACTCCTCCGCCGTGCCGGGGCAGTGTATGATGAAAGCGCCTGTCCGGGTTACGCGTTCGAATTCCCGTAATTCTTCTTCGAGCTGCCATCCCAGGGCATGGGAGGTGATTAAAACATCAGCGAATTTATCCGGCAGGGGTATGGAATGCTGGAATCCTTCAAGGACGAATACATTGGTTAATCCCTTTTCTTTGGCCTTCTCACGAATATATTGCCTGAGTCTTGTTACCGGTTCAATAGAATATACATATTTTGCAGTAAGCGCGGCTTCCAGTGTTACCCTGCCTGTCCCGGCTCCGGTATCTATCACAACCTTACCGTCAAGAGGCGTTATCGAAGTAACCTCGGTAAAATCCCATTTATTAAATTCCTGTTTGTCATATTCGCGGGGGCACTTGTTGTAGACCAGAAGGTCAGCTATTGTCCAGACCACCGTATCGCTGTATTCCGCCAGTTGCTGCCGATCCTTCGCCGGTCCGTGTTCAGCCATTACGTGGTCGATGAAGGAGGCTATTTCCGGACATTTCTTTTCGAGGAATGTCTTGACAGGCGGATATGCCCAGAGAATCGATGCGAATTCCCGTTCAGGCAGGTAACCGGGAAGGTAGCTAATCTGGAATGATTCAAGGAGGTAAAGGTCCTCTACTCTGAATATGTTACCTTTGAATATCTTTTTAAATAGAGAATAGGTCATTCAATGTTACTCCGTAGAGTTTCACCGGTTTTCAGCAAGGTTGATAATTTTCGGCAGGTCCGAGAGCGAGCGTATTTCGAACTCGACATTGATATCGGGTAGTTTTATCTCACCTCTCCTGTTCAACCATACGCTTCTTATCCCTGCAGAAACGGCGGCTGTAACATCATTATGCAGTGAATCACCGACATTCAGCAACTCGTCAGGTAAACACCCGGCCTGTTCGAGGATGACCTGGTAGAATCCAGGATCAGGTTTTTCTATACCGCACTCCTCGGAAAACACTGTAAAATCAAAGAATCCTTCCAAGCCGCATAACTCCGGGTAGCTGTTGCCATTGGAGTGCAGTCCCAGTATGTACCTGCCTTTCAAGATTTTGAGTACAGGAATAACATCGTCATATACTTCGATATCCTCATAGCGGTGCTTCATATACAGGTTGAAGAGATGATATGCCAGCGATTCGTCCGGTCTGCCGACTATCGCAAGAATCTGCCTGAACGATTCGAGTCTGACAGTCCTGAAATCCACGATGTTACCTCCGGATAATTCAGCCACAGCATTCCTTATCTCTATCACACGGTCGATACTCATCCTGGTTGATGCACCAGAGTGATGCTTTTCCAGTTCCCTGAGTGAAACCTTCAATGAATGGCGCATCACCCTGATGAAATCAACCAGCGTACCGTCAGTATCGAACGCAATTGCCTTAATTCCGCTGATCTGTACCATTTTTCTACTCTGTATCGCTACGTCTTAAGAAAAAACCGGGTACGGCTAATAGTAACCACCCCCGGTTTTAGAGTCAAGAAAAATGAAATGATTCCTTATAATATGGGTTTTCGGGCTGTGACCATAACCTCCATTTCATCGAGGTCGAGAGGGCGTTTACCCCAGTTGCCGGCGGTGCCTCCCCAGATATTTTCAACCTTGAACCCGGCTATTCTGAACAGCAATACAAGCTCGGGTGGAGTATAGGAACGTTCGCGGACGATAAGAATGTCTTCGGAATCATCACTCTCCATCAGGTGGGTTTCTACCATGGTTACGGGATCGAATATGCCCCTGTCGATATCTTCCTGAGTATACTGCCGGATCGGCATGCAGCCGTTAAGGGCTGTCAGGATAAACTTCGCTCCCGGTTTCAGGGCGGCGAAGATATTCCGGAGTATAATCAAATCCCGTTCGTGGGGATCGTCTCCTTCGCCCAGCAGACAGAAGGCGCCTTCACACAGGCAGATGGCGGCGTCGAATACCGGTTCGGACCTGTATTCAGCCGCGTTTGCGTTGACCAACTCGATCTCCACTCCCTCGTCCTTTGCGGCGGCTTCAGCTTCGGCAAGCATTCCTGAGGAAATATCGACTCCGGTCATACTATAACCGTGTTTTGCCAGTTCGATAGAATGGCGACCCGTGCCGCAGCCGATATCCAGGATCTTGCTTCCTTTCGGTAAAGCCAGTTCTTCAAACAGGAAGTCTATTTCTCTCAGCGTGCCGTAGGTAAATGGGTTCTGCATATACCGGGGAGCATGACCGTCAAAATATTTTTTCCAACTGTTGTTCTCAGTCATGGTCGTGTATCTCCATAGTCATTCATTCTATATCCCTGACCGGTCCGTCTCCGGCGAACTGCTGACCGAGTATTTTCCTCACAGCTGCCAGTGTCTCGTGGTCGTCTGTCGGAAGCGAAGGGGCGACGTAAAGGACGATAAGCTTTCCCTTTTGGAACCAGTGAGGAGGAGAAATCCAATCGATATGCGTCATCAACTGCTTCTCAGGATTACTCAGGTCGTAACCGTCACGTGATATAAGTTTTGTTTCGGATATAGCGGTCTCTCGGTCGGGGTATTCCCACACAAGGAGAGAACCTCCGTTTTTGTACTCTATTTTCGTTGCCCGGACAGAGAAAATGGTCTCTTCATCTTTAATCTTGAAAAGTGGGTACGCAACCTCGTCGATGCTTGTAATTATGACTCCGGATTCCTCAAGTTGTTCTTTCAGGTCTTTGAAATCCATATTTACCGGGTCATCCGGCTCTGAAGAACAACCCGAAAAGAGGAGAGTCAGGGAAAACAGGCAGATAATATACAGGAGACGAATCATAGCATCATACCTCCCATGATTAAACAGGTAAGGTTACAATTCCTGTCTGCCTTCGAGGGCGCGGGTAAGGGTCATATCATCGGCGTATTCAAGCTCGGTACCGAAGGGCAGTCCCATGGCAAGACGGGTTACCCTTACACCAAGGTTCGAGATCAGGTGATGGAGATACATCGCGGTCTGCTGTCCTTCTATGTTGGTATTGGTTGCTAGAATCACTTCTTCGATCGTGTCATTTCTCAAGCGGTCGAGAAGTTCTCTCACCCTTATGTCCTCCGTACCTACTCCCTCGGTGGGGGATATAGCTCCATGCAGAACGTGATACAGACCTTTGTAGACGCGGGTGTGCTCCAGTGCAAGGATATCCTGCGGCTGTTCGACAATGCAAATTTTAGTGCGGTCGCGCTCCATGCTGCTGCATATCCGGCAGGGATTCGAGTCGGTAACATTAAAGCAGGACGAACAGAGTGTAATCTGGCTTTTCACAGATAATACGGCATCGGCAAGATCCCGTGCGTTTTCTTCCGAAGCGCGTAACAGGTAGAAGGCAATTCGCTGAGCACTCTTGGGACCTATCCCTGGCAGTTTGTTAAACTCGCGAATAAGCCTGTTTATCGGCTCAGCCGCGGGTTGAGAATTCTCGTTCAATAATCCGACTCCTTGGTTATTACATTAGGCCGGGTATTTTCAATCCACCGGTCAGTTTACTCAATTCTTTGGACGCGAGTTTCTGGGATTTCTCCGTGGCTTCTTTTATCGCCTTAAGAAGAAGTTTCTCAAGATTTTCCGGCTTGTTCGGGTCTATGATATCCGGTGATATTTTTATCGAGCGAATATTCTGCTGGCCGTCTATAGTGACTTTTATAGCCCCTTTGCCCGATTCTACCTCAATGATGGTTTTCGCCAGTTCTTTCTGGGTTTTATCCATTTTGGATTTAAGTTCCCGGGCCTGTTTTATCATATCGAAGTTCATTTTTCCTCCTGGTCGATTATTTGGGCGCCCATTTTCAGAGCTGCTTTTAACAGATGGTTGTTGTCTTCCTGGACACAGGAAACACGGCAGGATCTTCCAAGGAAATTACTGAGTATTTTTTCCGCTACTTTCAGGTTTTCAACCTTTTCCATTAATTCCTTGTGGTTCTTGTGCCTGAAAGCCAGTACCACGATATCTTTTTCGATAGAAAGCGGGTCGATCCCGGCGCTTCTCAAAATAGCAAGAGCCGATGTTTTCTTAGTTTCCGGCGGTGCCAGGTCGATAACCTGTTTCCAGTTCAGCTTGAGTCTTTCCAGTTCGGTACCGCCGTTCAGAACTGACAACTTTTCTTCTTCAGGCTTGATTTCCTGGACATGTTTGGATCGGGAGGGCGGATTTTCCTTTATCTTTTCTTCAGGTCGTAATTCGGTACGTGATTCCGGAGCCGGTTCGGTGTTCGCGGTAACCGGTTCACCTGTATCCGCTTCTTGTACGGACTCTAACTTTTCAGCCACCGGCTCAGGATTTCCCTGTTCTCGAGCAATTTTTCCCCTGGACGGCTGCACTTTGGTTTTTGGTTCGGATGAATAAACCGGTTCAGGAGCCGAAGTTCTTGTCTGTGGAGGAGATGCGATATTATCAGTCTTTTCTGCCCCTGGTCGCTTTTCACTTTCTGAAGCAAGGATACAGTCGACCAGCGCGAGTTCCAGCGGAAGAGTAGGATAATTATCGATACCGATTTCAAGCTGCCCGAACAGCCTGACAGCGGTCAATATCTGCTCGAGAGATGCACCTGACGCGATTTCTCGCAGTTCCTCGATATCTTCCGCAACAAGGTCGACCGAATCTCCGGAGCCTGATTTAATCAGTAATAATCCCCTGAGGTATTCGACGAGTTCGCGGTTGAACTGTTTCAGGTCCAGGCCGTCGTTGTTTACTCCATTGATAGTAGCGAGCCCGGCCGTAATATCTCTGTTCATAATATGCCTGGCCAGTTCTCTGCTTCGCATATCCCCGGTGATCCCGAGTACAGCCTGCACCTGTTCAAGGCCGATCTCAGAGCCGTAATAAGTCGACAGTCTTTCCAGGAGGTTAACGGCATCGCGTGCGCTGC
>MGML01000100.1:1847-4258 GCA_001796415.1 Chloroflexi bacterium RBG_13_46_14 | reverse complement strand
GCGTTATCGGTTCCTGACCGATTACTTCAGCTAAAGTGCGTGGTCGCCATTTTCGATATAATACCTGTGAAGCCATATCGTTATCGCTATCTATTATACCCTAATAGGGTTGGCTTTCCCAAGAAGAATCTCGGTGAAAATGGAATAATGATCAAAATAAAACCGGCTTCAAATTTTTCTATTATTTGAAGCCGGTACTTCAACTTTTCAGCTTTTTACAGTAACGATGGGATATCCTTGGATGATTCGTCGATTTCTTGAAGCTTTACTATAGTTTCTTCCTGTCTCTTCTTCATTACCGGTATGAGACTGGCCGATTTGGTATAGTAACCTCTGATCTTTTCAACATCACTCAGTTCGGAAAGAATAATGCTGACATCCAGTAACCCTCTTTGCCTGGGGTAGTCGCCATTCCTGATCGTAGCGAGTGGAGTAAGATTCCTCATATAATCACCAAGTTCCTTCACCATGTCCACGTTCATTTCCCTTGAAGGAGCTGATAACAGGAAAAGCGCTCTTCTGGCATCTTCCGGTTTGCAGTTCAGAGAAAGCTCGCTGATAGCGGCATCCATTGCCTGGATAGCTTTCTGGGTCTCGGTTCCCTTCTTCATGAAGTCTCTTGACTTTTCACCGGGGAACCTGAGCAGAGGTATCTGAGCATTTCCGTAACCGATAACCGTCCAGCCGACGATGGTCTGCATAATATCACCGGCATCGAGCAGCTTGGCACCGATATATTTAGGTTTTTTCTCCTCACCGGCACAGAGGATACCGTAAAACGGTTCGGCGATCATCTGGTTGATTTTCATTAGGTTGTTGGAGAGGGACGAATCCTTCCTGATATACCTCTGGTTGTCGATAAGGAATACTGCATCAGCCACCGAATAGGTTGATTTCAGACAGGTAGCGGTATTATACGTTGTTCGCTCTTCGGTTTGCTCTTCATGTTCGAAGGGGAGGACAACGGCAGAGTATACCGGTTTATCGGAATAGCGCGCCTTCACGTGCTGGGTTATTACCGGCAGACTGCCCGAGCCGGTACCGCCGCCGGCACTCGCGATCAGCAGGAAGGCGTCAGACTCGTAAAAACGCTTGGTTGTCCTGATAGCGTCTATTACCTTATCGGAGTCTTCTTTGGCAATCTCAGCGCCAAGCTCGTTAACCTTGCCAACGCCATGGCCTCCTGTTTTTCTGCCGCCAATCAGTATCCTGTGCTGGTAGTCCCGCTTTATGGCGGTCAAACCACTCAGGTCGGCGGCATCGGTATTAACGGCGAACGCTCCGGTTACTATTTCAATGCCGCGCTGTCTTTTAGCCTTATTGTTCAGTTTTTCGAACTCATCGGCTATCCTTCCGCCGCATTGCCCCAGTCCAATTACCACTAGTTTCATATCCCACCTCAGTATTTATTTTTTTCGTATTGTTATTTCTAATGACAGTATAATGCCATCTTCAGCAGGAGCTGTGATTTGTCTCTCTCAACAATCTCGTATGATACATTGTTACATTTAAAAAATTACCATAACCAGTTCCGAATGGTTAATAATTGTGAGAAATTAGGTTAAAAAGCTATATCATTGCTTCAGGTAAAGATAGGGTATCGTGCGTTTTGTACACACGTAATTCCTTATTGATTTTTCAGGTAATTATGCGTCCTTCGAGCGTGTGTACTATTTTAGCCGAATGAAGAGTCTTAAAACAGGAGAGAATGAGCGGAAAGTTCATTGTAAAAAAGACTATGTGTCTATTAAATTTAGCTGTATAGAAATCCATGTACCGTATTTTTTCTACTATAATTATTGAAGTAATGTAAATATATCTTTATGTATTGGTACTTGAGGTGACCTAAACATGAATGTTATTACCCAAGATGTTACTGAAATTGGAAATATTCGGATCATAATTGTTGATGATAGCGATGATATTCGACAAGCGTTAAAAAGCTTCATATCACTTACTGGAGACATCGATGTAATAGGCGAAGCGACTGATGGAGAGGAAGGCTTGAAAAAGGCGGCTGAACTTAAACCTGATATCATCATCATGGATGAGAAGATGCCGGTACTCAGTGGTCTGGAAGCCAGCCGTAAAATAAGTGAAAGCACATTATCGAGTAAGGTAATAATGCTTACTAATTATGAAGATTTCGAGTCAGAAGCATATAAATGTGGTGTAACAGCTTATCTTATCAAAGGAGTTAAACTTGATATCCTGATAGACTGCATACGAAGAGTTCATCAGGGCGAAATAAGTCAAAAAATTAACTAAGTTGGTTCTATAATTTGATAACACTTTACATATAGAGAGATGAAATATTGTTTCAGTTGATTTACAAATCTATCCTAACTCTTTGTCGTGGTCGATAAAATCCGCAGTCAGCTTTATATTTTAACAAACCAGCTAGATACCCA
>MGML01000100.1:1691-1822 GCA_001796415.1 Chloroflexi bacterium RBG_13_46_14 | reverse complement strand
AAGTAATACTTTCAACGCATCAACCTGATGTTTCTTAGGACCAAATTTGTGCTGCTTGGTGAAAAGCCCCGTCGAATTTATTATCAGTGGGGTGATTATTAGCTTTAAATAACGGTGAGTCGCAGCAAATT
>MGML01000100.1:0-1685 GCA_001796415.1 Chloroflexi bacterium RBG_13_46_14 | reverse complement strand
ATTACCCTCACGTGTGTAAATTACCATTCTTCTGTGAGTTATTCTGCATTTAAGTTTTGGTACTTATGTGTTGACCAGCAATACTTATTTTGAGTGTAAAATACTGTTGTATCTCGTAGTCTTTGAAATGACGGGTGAGTAACTTGTTAACAAATATCCAGCATTAATTTTAACAGACTATTTTTCGCTAAAAACAGTATTTATAGAGACCCTTCCTTTTTAGAATTCATGTATCATTGAGCTGTCATGCTTCCTCCCCACCAAATCCGTACTTAACCGCACTGTAAACCAAATAGTTTAGGTATTTAACCCGCAATACTTAAGCATTATAATAAGTAATAAAATTTCACGAGGAATACTTTAACGCGTTCCGGATACATCTCATTGAATGAAAATAATCAAGAGTTATGGATAAGATAACAGTACTTATATGCGGATTTCAGGCTTTATACCGTAAAGGTATACGGTATATGCTCTCCCATGATGATAGTTTTACTATTATTGGGGAATCAACTACCCGTATTGAAACGTATGAAAAAGTCAAAAGTGATCTACCTGACCTGGTAATCATGGATGCCGATAATGCTGAATTCTCCGGTATTGATATCACGAATGATATTACTCAATACTTTTCCGATGTTAATGTTATTCTTATAATGGACAATCAAAATACCGAGAACTTACTGGCAGCAATAAAGAGTGGTGCAAAAGCGTGTCTAAGTAATATCGCAGATCAGAATGTGTTGAAAAACACTCTAAAGAAAGTAATACAAGGTAAAATCCTGGTAAGTCAATACTTACTGGAACCGAATATAGCTACAAGTATTTTAAATGAAATCAGAGCGTCTAAAATCATAAGTGGCGGAGTTCGGGAACTCCTTGCTAATATATCACACATCGAAGAAGTGATCCTCGTGAAAATAGGTGATGGGACATTGGTAAAAGACATCACTTCTAGTATTAGTATTACCGAAGAAGAATTTGCTAGTTACCTTGAAAGTATAGTTCAGAAACTGGTGGATATTGAAGCTCATAAACGAAAACCCAGGCCGGATAGTATAGGTGACTCTTCTGATGAAAAGCGAGAGGAAATAATACAGGAGTCGCAAAGGGTATCGACAGAAGGTGAAGGCGATAGGAAACATGTCGTGGGTGGAACGGAAAGAAGGGAAGAAGATAAAGATACAGAAAAATTCGATATCTCTGCCAAGGAAATATTGAAAATGGTTCAGTTAGCAAGAGAAGCTGAAAGACTCTCTACTTATGAAGAAGTAAATGAAGAGATGAAACATATATTAGAATCATTAAACGATGAAATAGACCGGCGTCAGAGAAGTCTTCGCAGAGTACAGAATGCGATCGAGGAAGAGCTGGAATTTGGAAAAAATCTTGAGATCACCTGGAACAGACTGGATAAGCGTAAAACAAAAGAAAAATAAGTTGTGCAAGAAGAAATGAAATGTCAGATCAAGTATAGTTGAATGCAATATATATTTTCTGTGTTCTGACTAAAAGATAATAAACTCGGTTTTCAATATACCGTAGCATTCTATAGTTTCGAACTTATCTCCGTTTTTATATGCCTCTCTGAGTGTTCCTTCATGTTTCATACCAATCTTCTCCAGAACTTTTCCTGAAGCAGGATTACTGCACCAGATAACAGTCTCTCATACTGATATTGATAA
>MGML01000099.1:1090-5257 GCA_001796415.1 Chloroflexi bacterium RBG_13_46_14 | reverse complement strand
AACAATTCCCTTCTCGAGCATAATGGAGATTATCTCTAACCAAGCAGATATTCCATCTTAAACAATCCCAGAAGGTAGAAATTATCCGGGATGTGTCCTGGATTAGATTCGAACTCTACCTGACACAATGCTTTGGTTTATTTAGCTGTTATTAATACTCAAATAAATAATTATATCAACTACACTGATTTTATCTGCCTAGAGCCTCTTTCGGAGAGGAGATTGGTTGATATTGTGTTACTTCGTCGACGGCAGCGGTTTGTTCTTCTACTGTCATCGGTGTAAATCCTTCGGCTGCTTCAATAACCATAGGCCAGAGCTTCACATCACTCGGCATGGGGCAGGTCGTCACCCCTTGACTGAGAGTGTAACCCAGACTCCGGTTGACATCGACCTGACTATCGAATGGTTCATACCATGTATGATAAGGACGATCGCTTGAAGGCCATGCACGCTTCGATATTGCTTTGATAGCAATCAATCCGACATCGTTGCGTTTCGCCAAATCGAGTAATGGTCGGAAGTCATTATCATTATCAAAATGAGCGGCATGTACCCGGCTTAACGGGAACAACACTGTATCGAAATTAAATCGTTTTAATGCCTCAACGTATACATAGGGTCTGTGACCTGTGATTCCGATGTATTTAATAAGGCCTTGTTGCTTAGCTTCCAGCACCGCTTCCAGAGCGCCCCCGGGATTCAGTATAGTGTCAAGGGTATCCAGGTCGTCGACCCCGTGTAATTGAAAAAGGTTAAAATAACTTACCTGAAGCCTATCCAAGGAGCGCTTTATACTTTCCCAGGCTCCGGTTTTGTCTCGTTCTGTTGTCTTGCATCCCAGGAAGAAATCATTCCTGTACCTGGGCATCCAGGGACCGATGCGTAATTCAGCATCACCATATGTGGGGGCAACATCAATGTGGTTAATTCCATGCTCCATTGCCATAGTAATTGCAGCATCGGCTTCAGCTTGGGTAACCGTGCCTATCGCTGCACCGCCTAAAGTAAGAATACTACTCATATGTCCGGTCTTACCGAGACGTCTCTTTTCCATAGTGCACTCCTTTTAATAATGATTGAAAGTTATTTTTCAGATATCTACAAATCAGAGTCAAAATTCACCTGAACCAATACTGTGTTTTGTTTAAGAGTGGTTCAAATCATCAAGTGCTTTTACTATATCCTGTAACAAGTCTCCATAGTAAGGTACTTTGGGCATTTCTCTCTTTATATCCGCTAAATCATGTTTGATATCCCCTAATTGCGTTTCTATACCTTTCAGGATTTTTACGAGTTCTTTATTACTGTCTGCCATTTCCTTGCTCCTTCGTCGAATCCCACCTGAAACAATGCTTTGTGAAACATCGGTGATAATCTTAATAAATATCGTTTCCCTAAAGCGATTAATTATTTAGCCAGTCTATCTATCAATTGTTCAAGAGTCCTGTTTCTGTCTATTGTTTCAGGTGTTTCGTCAGAAACGGGATTTTTTCCTATGAAACGGTACATATCGGCTGCTCCTTCGAGAATTTTCGGGGTAAGGCCCACATCTCCGAATGTTTTCGCTATTTCCTCCATTTCCCCTATCCAGCGGTGAGACTTACTCGGTACGCTTTGAAGTCCTCTTTTAAAAGACTCGTATCTATCCGCCTGACTCATTTCCCATTCGGCTATGAGTGCATCGTAAAGGTTCAACCTTTTGGCAGCAACCAGTAATTCCAGAGCAAGCGCTGATGTACCTTTAGTAAGAGCGGCATATACCATTTTTAAGCCTGATGCCTGCCCGATTTCCGGACCGATTACTCTTAAATCCAGCCCGTATTTATTCAATTGTTCGACTACTTCAGCACCCGGCCCGGAGACATATATCCTGTTCATGACCCCCGGTCCAGGTGGTCCTCCGATAATACCAGCATCTACAAAGTTGCTGCCGGCTGCTGTTATTATCTTTCCGATTTCCTGTACTGTTTGTGGTGCAATTGCGTTACAATCGACATAGCTTATTTTCTGTCCGGTCTCTTCAAGCGCTTTAGATACAAGTGTAGCCGCATTTTTCGCTTCGGCAGGTACCAGAATGGAGAGAACAATATCCGCATCACGCACGAGATCCTGGTATGTCGGAACATTTTGTATTCCGGCTTTTTCAGCAAGTCCACGTGTACGATTACTGCGACCTTCCAGGCAGGTTATGACCTTAATTCCGTTTTTTACGAGGACAGCGCCGACCGCATGTCCCATGTCTCCCGGGCTGAGAATCCCTGCTGTTTTAACAGCCATATCAGGCACCTCCAATAGCTATTATTCTGATAGTTCCTTCAATTTCTCCACAATCCAGATCATCCCTTCAGTATCTCTCCCGCAGTACTCTTCAAGGTTCTTAAACACTTTGATTTTTTCTTCTTCCGGGACATTACCGTAGTTGGCTGCCAGGTAATTCATACTGGCTATCTGACCATCATTGATTTCTAAATTATCGTATCCCATACCAGTTATGGCTGGGAGGACTCTTTTCAGGGAAGCGCTTCCCTTCTGAGAGGGGTGATAGTAGTAGAAGCTGCTGAAAGGAGTTAATAGATCGATCATCCTATCGTTTACATTCTCTATCCATCCAGTATATTCATGATAGGCTTCTGCAGCATCTCGTAGGCAGCTTTCTTCGAATCCCTTGTTATAGGCAATAATACTCCCGGAATTACCTATTACTTTCTTTAACTCCGTAAGTAGACCTGGTCTGGGATCTCCAAGCCCCTTGTGAAGATAGGAATAATGAATTGGCTCAATTCCTTCTTCCTGAACAACATGTAGAGAATATTGAAAAGGCACATTCTGGTACGGTCTTGCTTTATCGAATAAAGGAATTGCCGGACCGATAGTCTCGAAATCCAGGTAGTAGAGAGGATATTCAAGAGTGTTTAAGAATTCCCGGATAGGTTCTTTTTCTATATGAGGCTCTCCATCGACAAGTGCATTTTTCTGAGTGAGCTGCTTTTCGTTAAGCTTGTAATCTGCTGGAATATCGGTGATACTGGTAATTCCTTCATTGTACATCTTGAAGGCTTTCTTCCCATTTAAGTAAAGAGTAAAGACACTGTCGTCAGGTATGTGTTCCCAGCAGTCTGTCATCGGGCACACATAGGGATCCCAGCAGTGAGTACCTATGATCATCTCAGGGCTCTTATCCTGTTGGATAATGTCAATAATTCCCTGTATCTTGCCGTCAATATTAATGCTGGCTTCAGCTACCTTGTCTGTAACATCATGAATGTGAAAGAGACCTTCAGGATCTATCTCGCCATTTCGAACATACCTATTGTTAATCAAGACCAGATTGCAGTTACGGATCTCCAAACCGGCTTTCTGGCAGCAATGGCGTTGGAAAGCAATATCATCAATGTGTACCTGTTTCACGCCGGTTGAACTCTTAACCTCAAAAAGATCCCACTGGTCATCACCCGCAGGGGAAAGGATATCAATCCTGGAATATAACTTGTTTGCCATGATCCCGGCTTCGAACAACGGCTTTTTTACGTTCAATAACTGCTGTGTCTGCCTGATATTCCCCATGAAGTCATCCTGGGGAACATCCATTCCACCGGGAAATAGCTTCTTTGCTAGGTAACCTGCTTCGTGACCCTGGTCGAATATATATTGGGTTACCTCATCTGTCGCTGGTATCTTGTCTGGTTCATGAAACTGCATCCAGATATACCTCGGACATTGAAGCCCAGTTAAGTATCGTGATTTTGATAACAATCTAAAAGCCATTATTACGTCTCATCATGAGATGCTTTCGATTATAAGTAAACGAGTTAAAAAACACAATCAATAATAACTTTAATAACTGTTGGCTGGAATCCGTGAGGCGAATACTGGTGTACCTGATTACCCGCTCAGGTGTTCACATACCTGATTCACATTGATTTCAAGTCTAATCATTTCCCGATGTTTATTTCTCTTTCAGTGTTTGTGAACACGTTGTGAACACTCAAGAGACGTTATTTCTGTGGAAGAAATGAAGCCCGGTTGTTATTACCAATCTACTCGATATAAATAATCAATACCGGTACTTTTCACTGTCGCTGAGTTCTGTTATCCAATCTAGAAACGTAACCATCTCTCTAAACAAAACTGACTGATACCTCTCCATAGACCTTTGATTACCAG
>MGML01000099.1:515-1083 GCA_001796415.1 Chloroflexi bacterium RBG_13_46_14 | reverse complement strand
AGCTTCTAATGTTTGAAGAGTTAGTCGCCGTATTTTATCCAGCATTTTCTCTGCTCCATCTAGAAGGAGCCAGTTGACATTGTTTTCACTGATACGCAGTATCACCTCTTCATTATCGGTCTTTTTATCGAGCAGGTGTTTTGTTTCGAGATGCTTTTCAAGTATTTTCCTTTTCTCGTCATCCTGCATTGTCTGCCCAATATAATGCAGTCCAGCTTCGATGCAGTGTTCGGTAAAAGCTGAAATCTGTATTCTGCAAATTTTAGCCATTTCTTCCACCCGATTTTTCAGTTTTTTAGCAACCACAATGTTGAATTGGGTCTTTCTGCCATCTTTCTTTGGTTTCTCGATTTGTACTTTTATTTTTTCGCCCTTTTTCAGTTTGAAAATACTCATGTATTGATCTCCTATTCGTATATTTCTAGATTTTCCGCCTATTTCCTCCTATTTCCTTAAAATGAAAAATAGTAGAGAATTATATAATTCTCTACTATTGCATGCACCCAGTGATGATCAGTATGTACTCGGTAAATGGTATTATTTCGGTTTTACCATTTACAAACTACTC
>MGML01000099.1:198-477 GCA_001796415.1 Chloroflexi bacterium RBG_13_46_14 | reverse complement strand
ATCCTTGTAACTCCAAGCGATTCGTGGAGAGTCTCAGTCACCCGTATATAGATGTTTTTTCAATACCTCTTCATTAAACTCTATACCAAGTCCCGGTTTTGTAGGGGGTATTATATACCCTTCTTCCCACTGGATAGGTACTTTGAGGATTTCGGTATAGAAACCATCAAATGTTTCTACGCATTCCTGCATCAAGAAATTGGGACTGCAGGTATCAATCTGTACATTGGCCATAAACACCACAGGACCTGCATAAAAATGCGGAGCTATTTGTGCGTA
>MGML01000099.1:0-143 GCA_001796415.1 Chloroflexi bacterium RBG_13_46_14 | reverse complement strand
CCAACGGTAAACTGTAAGATGGAGGCGGCTTGCCTCTGCAACAATTCCCTGAACTCATATTTTGTATATAACCGCTCACCGGTAGCAATAGGGATGGTCGTGTGGTGGGCTACTCTAGCCATCTCCTCTTTATTCTCCGGAGG
>MGML01000098.1:12031-12352 GCA_001796415.1 Chloroflexi bacterium RBG_13_46_14 | reverse complement strand
CGAAGGAAAACGTAGCGAGAATGGTAAACTTGGACAAGCTTACCCTGGCGCAGCCTTGCTTGCAATCAGAAGCAACGTGCCTATCGTCCCTGTGGGCATTATCGGAACGAAAAATTTATCCGGGAAATTTTGGTTTTTTAAGAGACCGAGCATCGAGCTTAACATAGGAATGCCCTTTAGACTTTCATCCAACAAAGACAAATTGAGCAGAGAAGATGTTTCTTGTTTAACCGACGAAATCATGAACCACATTGCTGAACTCTTGCCCACCGAATTACGCGGACAATATGAAGATAAATGTTCTCAATTTCACTCAAAATC
>MGML01000098.1:9606-12021 GCA_001796415.1 Chloroflexi bacterium RBG_13_46_14 | reverse complement strand
TCATCGCCATACATTTTCTCAAATGTTTAATTTATAAATATGATTTTCAATATACTTTCTTGACCCTCTTATTTGGTCAAGGTACAATCATGATCATGGTTATACGTCAAAATTAAAAGGAGACATATGGAATATCGCAGACTCGGTAGGTCGGGACTTAAGGTTTCTGAAATTGGTTTGGGGACGAATGCTTTTGGAGCTAGAGCAGATGAGGAGGCTTCTATCAAGACAATCGACCGCGCATTGGAATTAGGCGTTAATTTTATAGATACGGCTGAGGTGTATGTTCGTGGTCGGTCTGAGGAAATAATTGGTAAAGCCTTAAAGGGAAAACGTTCACAAGCTATCATCGCCACCAAATTTGGAGTTCAATTCGGTCAAAAAGAACGAGGCGGATCGCGCAGTAACATTATTAAGTCGCTTGAGAATAGCCTGAGGCGTCTTAGTACTGATTATATCGACCTGTATTATCTTCATTATCCAGATACAGAGACTCCAATCGAGGAAACTTTAAGAACTCTTGACGACCTGATACAAGCTGGGAAAATACGCTACATTGCATGTTCGAACTTCGCTGGGTGGCAGCTTTGCGAGGCTGAATGGACTTCCCGTATTCACAACTTGAATTCATTTATTGCCATTCAATCAGGATACAACATGTTAAATCGAAGTATTGAAAGGGAGATAGTTCCTTGTTGCGAGGCTTATGGTATTAGTGTCATACCCTGGGGACCGCTGGCAAGTGGTTTTCTTACGGGAAAATACAGCCGAACTCAAGAACTCCCAGCCCGTTTCGCACCATCAGCTTTCTATAACAATGTTTTCATTGAGTCAAATTTCGATAAATTAGCTAAGCTTGAAGAATTTGCAAAGGAACGTGGTCATAAGGTCGGCGAAATAGCCGTAGCCTGGCTGCTTTCACATTCATGGTTGGGGTCTGTTATTACAGGCGCTACCAACCCCGAGCAGGTATCAAGTAACGTAGCTGCCGGGAGTTGGAAACTAACTGCGGAGGAAGTGAAAGCAGTCGATAAAATGATATGAGTTGCACGATCAACGGAAGAATTTAGATAATCGACAATGGATTTATGTGACTCCCGAAACTCGGCTGATCGGTAATGGTAGCGTAATAAAAAGAAATTAATGTAAATTGTCACCGGCTGATTCATCTACATCAGCGAAATCCATAATATTGCCGCCAAGAATTCTCAAGATTACTTCATATGACCTTGAGCTAGTCTTGTCTTTTATTTTCAGTGGAAAATACTGAATTTATACAACCTGAATATCATGTCAAATTAAATTGGTAATAGCTTATTCTTGATGTGAAAAAAGGAGGTAATTTCTAAATATCGGGAAATTCAAGATCAAGCCACGTTTCTAATCAACTACAAACATCGAATTACATGTGATAAAATTCTGAACATACTTGTATAAATGACTATGTTTGAATAAGTCGAAGGAGAAAAACAATGCTGCAGTTATTACCAGGACAGGTAACCGTTGAAAATGATGTTGTCTTTGGAACCACGGGAAGTCGAGATTTAAAGTGCGATGTTTACCGCCCTCCAATCTCAGGAAGTGATCGGCCAGGCGTTCTACTCATTCATGGAGGCGCGTGGCAGTCCGGTGACCGCAGCCAGTTACGATATTATGGGATTCAGTTAGCCAGGTATGGATTTGTTGGGGTGGCTTGCGAATATCGTCTTTCAGGAGAGGCACACTGGCCTGCGCAAATCCACGATGTCAAAGCAGCACTCCGATGGATGCGAGCTAATGCAAATCAACTTGGTATGGACGAGAACAAAATATGCGTGACTGGAAATTCGGCGGGTGCTCATCTGGCGCTCATGTTAGGCTGTGATACTGATACGCTTGAGGGAAAAGGCGGGAATATGAATGTAAGTTCGAAATGCGCCGCCATTTCTTCAATTTATCCGCCAACTAGAGTGTATTTCAACAAAAACGATGCAGAAAATAAACTTCTAGGTGCGACTGGAAATGACAAAGTCGCTGCCGAAGCTAGCCCTATAAATTATGCAAATAAGAATTTTCCACCAACGATTTTAATCCATGGAAATGCCGATCAAGTTGTTCCGAACAGCGATAGTTTTAATATGTATCATGCATTGAATAAGGCTGGCGCTGGAGTTGAACTGCATGTATTTGACGGCGCTCCTCATGCGTTTGATAGACTGGCTGAGTTTGCCAAACTATGTGTGCAGTTGATAACATTGTATTTCGATCGTAAAGTCGTAAATCCCAGACCAGTGATTCTCCCGGATGGACAGTAAATCAATCTGATAAAGTTGTGCACAAACAACTAATTACTGCTGTCTACGGGGCGTGAAATTTTATGTCTCAGGGTAATACAACCCCGAAGACATGTCTCCAACGAACTCCGGCAGGTTTCTA
>MGML01000098.1:6424-9551 GCA_001796415.1 Chloroflexi bacterium RBG_13_46_14 | reverse complement strand
AAATGTTTCGAAAGATCCTCGTCCCGATGTTTTCGGGACGAGGTTTTCCCTGATAAACCAGATATGTTTGCAGCGTTGACGTTGTCAACGTATCCAAATAAACATCAGCCGTTTTTGTGATCGTATGCCATGCATTCCACATTTCATCTAATGGCGGCGTACTGGCTGGTTTACCATACCCTACTAAATCGTTTAGATTAGGCAATACTAGTTTTCCCTGGGCTAGAAAAATCCAATACGACTGCTCCTGGTTAGCAAGGTGTCCGATAATCCAACTGATACAATTCAGGTGCATGATTCTGCGTATGGCATCCCCGGCAGATACGCCTTCAAGACAACGAACAAATTCACTGCGCGTGAAGCGCAGTTGGCTAACCAAAGAGTGAACAGATAAATTATCAGACTTTTCCACTATTTTCTCTTTTTTCTTTACTTTTAAGATATTCTGCCACAAATTTTAGTTTTTTTAAATACCACAAAATCACGCGAATATAATAGTGAAAATCATGACGCTCCGAAATAGAACAACAGTCTCCGGCAAAGAGGACCACACGTAGTGTCGTCTTTGCCGACTCATCCCTTTAAATCGACATCGATAAAAAAGAGGTCAGATTATTAGAAAATCTGACCTCTCCTGCAGGTAACGATAAGTACGGGCGTCAATAGAATTTTATTTCATCAAAAACCAAAAGCACAAGATATTTAGCATAAAGAGTACTAGCCAGTTGGAGAAGTCCTCCCTGGCATCTTCATCCAGCGACCACCTCCAGCAAGTTGGTGAATTTCATCGAGCGTCTTAGCAATTAATTCCCGGTGGTAGATACCGTCACCGAATGCGGTATCAGATGCCCACACGCGCTTAAAGTACAGGTGCATATCATGGTCCCAGGTGAAACCTATGCCCCCATGCATTTGTATTCCTTCGGCAACGACTTTCTTACAGGTATCGCCACAGAAACTCTTAGCCATGGAGACAGCTGTAGCAACATCCGGGTCGCCTTCTTTGATAGCCTCAGCCGCCCATTCCATAAGTGAGCGTGAGTACTCAAGCCCGATTACCAGGTCGGCTGCCCTGTGCTGGAGTGCTTGGAAACTGCCAATAACTACACCAAAAGCCACCCGCTCTTTCAGGTAAGCGACTGTCATTTCCAGTACTTTTTCACCAGCTCCTACCATCTCGGCACACAGTGCCGCTGTGGTATTGAGTGCAATCTGTTTCATAATGGGCCAGCCATTGTGTAGCTCTCCAAGAATGTTTTTAGCTGGCACAGGTACATTCATGAAGACTACTTCATACTGCTTTCTCGTTTCATCCATCGTCTTTAGTCTGGTTGATACCGTACCCCAGACTTCCTTGGTATCCAGTAGAAATAGGGTGATCCCTTCTTCAGGATTTTCTGTGCGCTTGGTCCGAGCTGCGACCAGCATATAATTAGCCGCCCTGGCATCGGGGACAAATAATTTGGTGCCGTTAATAATATACTGGTCGCCCCTGCGGTCAGCCCTGAGATTGATGCTATCTGCCCACCAATCGCCATCTTCCTCTAGTGCAGCCAGTGTGCAAACCACCTCACCTTTAGCTATTTTAGGCAGGAGTTCATCTTTTTGCTCCTTAGTGCCGAAAGCAAGGACAGGCATACCAACCATTAGCAAAGTAGAAATATAAGGACTGGGCAGTACAATCCTTCCCATTTCCTCCAGCAAAATGGTCATGTCTCTGAAGCTCATCCCAGAGCCCCCATATTCCTCAGGAAACACCAAACCAAGCCATCCTAATTCTGACATTTTTTTCCACAATTCAGGCGAAAATCCTGTCTCATGAGCCATTAACTTTCTAACAGTTGTCATCGGGCATTCTTTGGCGAAGAAATCCCGTGCCATTTTCTTTAACATTTCTTGTTCTTCGTTAAGTCCGTATTCGATTGCCATATTCCTGGCTCCTTTTTTTTATTTCGACAGAGTTGCTGTTAGATTGTTGGAACTATATTCTTCCCTTGGGTAATCCTAATATTCTCTCGGCAATAATACCTCGGTTGATCTCCGTGGTTCCGGTCTCAATAGTGTTACCCCGCGTCCTTAGAAATGTGTATGTCCAACTTCCATCGTCCAGCGCCCGACTGTCACCCCTCATAAATTGAATATTGGCACCCATAATTTCCGCAACCATATTTGCCTGCCGCTGGTTTTTCTCACGGGAAAATATACTGCCTATAGACTGCTCATTTCCAGTAAGCTGCCTTTTCTGCGACTTGATCCGCATACGCTCCCGACTGCATCTCATAGCCTCATTCTCGATAGCAAATTGGGCTATTCTTTGCCTGAAAACTGGATCTTCCCAGACTATTTTTCCGCGCCGTTTGGTGTTTTTAGCCAATTCGACAAAATTGTCCACACCCCCAAGAGTGGTTAACTCTATACGCCTCGAGGGAGTGACAAACTGCATTCCCCCTCCCCTCTCTGCTTCGAGAGTAGCCATAGCTACATACCAACCCTGTCCTTCTTCGCCCACCATATTCGCATGAGGTACTCGCATGTTATCAAAAAAGGTTTCGCCGAATTCGGCATCACCTGTCATCTGCCTGAGTGGTCTTACCTCAAAACCAGGGCTTTTACAGTCGAATACAAAGTAGCTCAGGTTGCGGTGCCGCGCTGCTTTCAGGTCTGTTTTTACAGGTAATACACCCCAGTCAGCAAATTTCGAACCGCTAGTCCAGACACTTTGTCCGTTAACAATCCAATCATCGCCATCCCTGACGGCAGTCTTCTGAATATTTGCCAAGTCAGAGCCTGCGTTAGGTTCGGAGAAGCACTCGCACCAACTCTCCTCGCCATTTAATATCTTGGGGATGAAGCGCTTTTTCTGCCACTCTTTGCCATATCGCATCAGGGTGGGTATTACAATGCTTGGACCTAACGACCCTGCCGGAGGAGGTGTACCAATACGAGAAATTTCCTCGCGGATAACTACAGCCTCCTCTCGTGAGCGTTCTATGCCGCCGTACTCCTTCGGAATACCGAACCCTGTGTAACCGGCGTCATAAAGTTTTTTTTGCCATTGCTTACCAAGATCATGCGCTTCCTTACTTCCTCGCTCCGGAGGAACATATTCTGGTGTGCCCCAACCATG
>MGML01000098.1:6077-6353 GCA_001796415.1 Chloroflexi bacterium RBG_13_46_14 | reverse complement strand
CCATATTTAGACTCCTTTCATAATATTATCGATGTTATTTAACTACGATCGGACTGTTCTAATTATCCTAATCGATATGCCTATACGAAGATATTGGCTCACATAATTTAATTGATGTGGAAAGAGATGTCAAATTATGTTATAGGACTGTACGATTATAGGACAAGAAATAGGCAGGAATTAATTTTTGTGGGGTTTTAATTTTTCACTGAGCGCTGATTTTTTCAAGAACACTACCAATATTACTAGAACGTGATAACATCGCAGGTTCTGGGC
>MGML01000098.1:4311-6011 GCA_001796415.1 Chloroflexi bacterium RBG_13_46_14 | reverse complement strand
TTATCATTAGCTAATTGTGCCACATTTTTAAGAAGATTTAAATACTATTTTTTTTCTTTATGTATTTATGTAAAGCACTGCACACTTTGATGTTTCGTGTAATTCAAATATTTCTGCTTGATACTAACGAGTAAGTCCTTTTCACTAGTTATTTTCCAATCATTAGGACATCTCATTAGGACATCGAACTCCTCATACATCTAATCCATTATAAAAAAATATCTTTTGCATTGGTTAACATAACTATGCTTTGGTAAGAGATTGATAAGAAGTAACGCTTTATAATAACGACAAGACACAAACATTGAAGAAGGCTCATTGAATAGACTGGTATCATTATCCAGACGACAGTTTACACGTGTTCAATGGAGATATGATTGTAGCCACTTCGTAAAGCATTAGTGTCATTCTTCACTTCCCAGGTGTACCGCGGCGATTGTCTAAAATCCTTCGTCCATTTATGGAGGTGATATATGGTTGACTTAAGAAGATCGACCGGACTGCGCATTTCACTCTCTGAAAATGTCAGCCTTGTTGAAACCCCTTCTCCAGCGAGGCGTCGCAGAGTACGATTTCCGACTTCTGGTCCCATTCCGATGCCTACGCCCACTCGTAACACCAGTAAAAATGACGCCGTCACACATCAGTTGGTTTTCTGTAAGGATTCGGTTGAGTTAGGTTTGATTTTAATGTAGCTTTGTTAGGAACTGCAATTACCGACTGGGAAAAAATTACTCTACCGTGATTTTACCCTGACCTTACACCGGAATTCATGGCGCCATAGACTAGAGTCCCATCGGCTGTTTCGGCGTATACTCCTTTGGAGTAGTTCCTTTTAATGAGTTGTGTGGTCTGACCTCGTTTTAGCCGCCTCGCTAGTTTTCGATAATGTTACGGGAATGCTTGAGATTCATAAACTAGTGTGTATTTAAGCACTCATCCCTCAGTCTGCCGATAAAATTCTCGGTAAGGAAATTTTCTATCGGCTTTCCGGATCTGATGAAATTCAGGTTCATACTTTTACGATATGCTCACTCCTCCAGGCCGTGTCTCGCAAATACTGGCCTGTTCTCCATCGTGATTACCCTCGGATAGCCTGCTGCTCTCAGCCATCCAGACTATGGAAGGGATGTTGAACAGTATCGCCCTGCTGATAGCCGGATCACGGGGTTGGACTTTACTTATATCTTTCATATCAAATCTTATCGCGCTCATCTAGCAAGCTCCGTGTACAGAGTGCGGAATTTTTCCACCATTTCATCGATATTGTATTTTGCGTTGGCTACTTCGATAGCACGCAGACCCATTCTTGTTCTCATCTCTTTATTGTTCACTAACGCACTCAATTTTTCGGCTAGCAAGTCAGGTCGATTGGGTGGAACGACATAGCCCACACCGTCGGATATTATTTCGGGCACCCCACCCACCGCGGTACACACTGACGGTAATCCGCAGCTCATCGCCTCTAAAAGAGCATAAGGCACACCCTCAGAAATTGAAGGGAGTGTAAAAATATCTACCTTGTGGTACCACTCCGAGGCAATAGAGTGTCCCATGAACTTGAAGTTATTTTCCAGACCCAAATCTTTAACCATATCCATGCATTGACCGTAGTACTCCTGGTCCTGTATTTCACCGAGTACAACAAAATCCACCGGATTCTTTTCGCACACGATTTTCGCTGCCTGAATGAGATTGGT
>MGML01000098.1:3276-4284 GCA_001796415.1 Chloroflexi bacterium RBG_13_46_14 | reverse complement strand
GAAACAGCCGATTACAGGTTTTCCTCCATTTCGATAGGAAGGGGTAAATCGGTAGAGTTCAATCCCGTTATTTATCATCTGTATCTTGTCCGGGTCTGCTCCCATTTCTCTTTCAATCGTAATGTGACTGAAACAGGGAGGCACGATTACATTTGCGTGTTCATATGATGTCGCCACAAGTGATTCAGAAAACTTAATCAACTGAGAACGGTACCATTCTGAAACTTTTTGGCGGGACAATTCATTACGCCTTTCCGCCAGGTACAAACCCTGTTCCGTGATCACCAGCGGTTTGTTCCATTTTGCTTTTGCCACAGACCCAGCAAAACCGGCAAATCCGCTGCTGAGGGAATGATAAACATCCGCTTCTGGGAGTTCGGCGACGAATTGCATACCGTCGAGAAGAATTGAGTTCAGCCCTAAGAGAGTCCAAAAATATTCTGAAAACGGTCCTTCGGGATAACTGCTGTGATAACTCTCAGTAACGAAATCGAAATAGCTATTAGAACTAAGCCAACCTTTTTTAATCGTTGTCTGGCGTTGTAATCGGACCAGATCCGACAACTCCATTGGCTCGCCGTTAAAGGACTCCTTTAATAGCTCAACCATCTGTCTTGAAAGTTGTTCCGATACTCGGCTGGTTTGGTTCAGCCTGTTAGGCCTTATCAGGGGCTTGATAATCACCTGACCGACATTAGGTAATTTTTCGTATAAAGGCACCCATTTGTCCTCCGCGGACGGCGTGATACAGAAAACGTCAAATTCGATATCTGGCAAATGCTTTATCAACATGTGTGCCCATTCACTCAGTCCTCCACGAGTTATGGGGTAGGATCCTTCGGAAATAATGCATATCTTCAATTTCCTACATGCTTTAGCTTGACTTAATAGGTTACCCGTTTCTTCATGTTTAAAATCCCTTTTTTCATTCAGGATTTCCGCAATTTCATTAACGCTAATGGTAGGTTCTTCTTTTTCGATGGGACTTTCCACAGAGGTGGTTATAAG
>MGML01000098.1:2438-3218 GCA_001796415.1 Chloroflexi bacterium RBG_13_46_14 | reverse complement strand
TCATCCAGGAGTTCATATTCTACATTAATTAGGCCTGGAGAGGGCTTTATGGTTATTTCATCCATCAGTGCATGGCGTACGGTAACCTGGTTTTCCACAGGTCTAAAAGATATTTCATCCATCAGTTGGGGACTTATGAGAACTGGGCTTTCAACAGGCCTCACGGTTATCTCATCCATCAACGGATGGCTTCGGTTATCGGGCTCTTCCACAGGTCTAAAAGATATTTCATCCATCAGTTGAGGACTTATGAGAACTGGGCTTTCAACAGGTCTCACGGTTATCTCATCCATCAACGGATGGCTTCGGGTATCGGGCTCTTCCACAGGTTTGACAGTTATGCTATCCTGCAAACTTTGATAGGATGGAAGCGGTTCGTCCGCAGTTATCTCTATATCGTAAGGACCTTCTCCTTTCCTGGCCAAATCTTGAGGAGGTAAATTTATTTTGAGGTTGAGCACTGTCTGTTCTGATTTTATATCCTGTTTTTTAGAAGCGGTGACAGTAATATTTAATATAGAGCCATCTTGCTTGATCTGAATTTCGGGACGATTGGAAGTTGCACGACTTAACGAAGACTCATCCACAGTTTCCAAAGGCTGATTGTTTTCTGCATTTAGCCAGTCATCGTCCTGTTGTTTATATACATTCGTTGGGACCTCTTCTACTCCAGCATTCAACCAATCGTCATCCTGTTTCTTTATGGTGCTTGCAGAAGCTTCGGGTACCCCATTATTCAGCCAATCATCATCCTCCGTCTCAGTGTTAGTTTCCCTTTGG
>MGML01000098.1:736-2402 GCA_001796415.1 Chloroflexi bacterium RBG_13_46_14 | reverse complement strand
TCTAAAGACGGGTCGTCGATATCTTCGATGATTGTTAACGGAGTTTGTTTTTCCCCTTTCATGGAGTTAGATTGGTTTGCCCGCAGTGCTGTTTTGATAATCCAGTAAACATAGAATCCTAAAACGACCACTGCTAGGCAAGTCTCTATAATTATCAATAAGTTAAGCCACATGAGATAGTCCCCAACCTCTTGCCCCGTCTGCGAAGGCGAGCATCGCTTGTGTGATGCAAGTTTACTGTTATTATATGAGAGTGCCGAAAAAGTGATTTCCTTTCCCTATTTCTCTCTTTTTCTGAGGGAGACGGGACTTTTTCGGCAATCTCTAGATGTTTCAAGGTAGATTTTTCTAAACAATCTATCCGGAGAACTTACAGTTAAGCTAATACCGGGATGTCTTTACCCAAGTCGCCCATCTCCCTTTGATCATGCTCGCGATCTGCTCTTCTTCTCTGGTATTCTTTAATAAGATTTGACGATTTGACATAGTATTCCCGGATTTTAACCAGATGACTGAGACCGGAAAATATGATATGGACATCAATTGCAGCTTTTTCTCTGGGGTAGTCTCCATTTCTAATAGTGGCTTGTGGTGCAATTTTTCTCAGGCGTATACCGATTTCTTTGGCGATCTCCATGTTAATTTCACCCGCAGGGCCAGAAACCAAAAATAACGCCCGTGCAGCATCTGCCGTGTTACACGTCAAAGACAAGTTAGCGATTGCTTGTTCCATAGCTTGGATACCTCTAGCAATTTGACCATTTCTGGTAGTGAAACCGGATTTGCCAAAAGATAAATTGAAAACCGGTAGATCTACTCTTCCAAAACCCATGCATGTCCAACCGGTCAAAGTTTGTTTAATATCTCCGGCATCAAGGGTTTTAGAGCCAATAAATTTTCTTTTGTTCTCTTCTCCGGCGCAAAGCAAATCATAGAACGGATCAACTATTTCTTTATTAATCTGGGTGAAGTTGCTGTTTGAAGTGTTTTCCTTTCTCCCTAATTTCTGGTTATCATAAATGAACAGGGCATCGGCTGAGGCATTGACACTCTTTAAACATGCTGCCGTATTAAAAGTGGATCTTTCTTCAATCTGCTCCTCATGCTCGAAAGGCAGAACTACTATGTCATAAACTGGCTTGTTACTAAAATGTTCTTTTATCAGCTTGGTCATTACAGATATCGCACCTGACCCGGTCCCTCCTCCACCTGAAGCTGCCAATAAGAAAGCATCCGTTTCATACAAGCGCTTCGTGCCATCAATTATGTCGAATATTTTGTCAGGCTCCTCTTTAGTAACCAGAGCTCCCAACTCGTTAATCTTCCCCACGCCGTGGCCACCAGTTTTTTCCTCTCCAATAAGGATTCTGTGTTTATTATCGTCTTTTATATAGTGTAAACCGGCTAAATCTGCCGTATCCGTATTGACAGCATAAACACCGGGACAGATTTCAATTCCCCTACGGTTGATTGCGGTCATATTGACCCTGGCAAACTCATCGGCAATCCTGCCACCGCACTGCCCAAAACCTATTACTGTTAATTTCATATTACCTCCAAGCAATAATTTGTTAGTCAACCCAGAATATTTTCTAATATTCTTCAATTTATTGTTCTCTTTAATACTATCGACGGTAGCTCGATATGTATATCCGTATCGCAACGT
>MGML01000098.1:0-702 GCA_001796415.1 Chloroflexi bacterium RBG_13_46_14 | reverse complement strand
TTAGCGCTTATAGTAAAACGATTAATAACCATGCATGCAAATTACTTATCGCTGTTCCCATACGGACAGTACAATCTCAGACAGAACCTGCTTGTCGCCGGGTCATTTGGGTTTGACGCGGGTTCCATTAATAAAGATGATCATACCTATTACCATAAAAACGATACCCCCAATCAAAAAAGGAACGTTATGAAAACTAAACCAACCTACTAGAGCAGCGACAACACCAGCCATAGCCAGACCAATACCAAACCATCTCATAAGATACCTCCTTTAAAAAGTATTCGGTTTCTGCTTAACGTATACTGACCCTTATGTTTTTATGAATTTACCTTTTGGATTTTCAAAATAAATTTGTCTACGATTTTGTTAATTTGTTCGTGATGGCTTATAGTCTCTCTCTGGTCTGTTCTACTCTCGAATTTTCAACAGATATTTCAACTTAAACCCGGAATTGTTATACACCCACGGAAATACAAAACAACAAGGATGATAACGATGATTATTATTACTATTAGACATCCAACTTTAGATAAACAACCCATCTCAAGACTCCTGATTTTGTATTACTATTTTATTTATCGGGGTTACTCCCCATAGTCACCAGGTTGCGCAGGCTACCATATTGGTGGGTGAACTCTGCACCCAGAATCATGATGAATGCTGAATAGTATACCCAGATGAGCAGGGCAATAATTGAAG
>MGML01000097.1:7146-8237 GCA_001796415.1 Chloroflexi bacterium RBG_13_46_14 | reverse complement strand
ACGATGACTGTTACACTCCAAAGCTTGAAAGGCCAGGTTAGTAATCCGCCGATTAGAAACGCCGTGCCGATAAAGACCATATCCAGCCCCGTATCGATTCCCACCAGCAGTTCAAGAAGGATGAAAAACAGGCCGGCACCGATAAATATCAGCCACAGCCACAGGTCTGAAAAATTCATAGCCGCTTCACCGTTCATATCTCCCTCCTTTCCGAGAAAATTTTTCCTGATGTCATAGTGAGGACTCTATATATAATTGCGACGCTACAGTCTGTTAGATCATAGAGATTACCATCCACCTGCGGCGGATTCGCCAAAGCGAACCTCCTCATGATGACACTGATATAGTATTACGGTTATTTTACATAATTATTAAAGTTTCCTTCCCACTGGTATCACATACAGGGGAGTCAGATTTTCCGGCAAATTCAATACTTCCGCCACTTTATCATCGTTGATAGCCCCGGCAGTCACAAGCCCCAGGTCGAGGGCGGTAGCCTGCAGGCACAGGTTCTGGGCTGCGTGCCCCGCTTCAAGTGTCCCAAACCTTTCTCCTTTATCTCCAAACCTTGACATAACTATACCATAATCGACAGTAACGATAAACGACACTGCTCCTTGCCGGATCGAAGCCTGCCCCATTGCGGCTTCAGCAAGTTCCTTCCTGATATCTCCGTCTATTATACGCTTTATCGAATGTTCTTCAGGTTTGTATATATATACTCCGTCCATAATTTCCGGAACATTACCGGTAACCACGTAGATACTCAATGGATACAGCGCCACCGCAGACGGCGCAGTCCGGTGTCCAGCATCATCCGTAATTCCCTGGGCCGCCCACAGTAACTGGGATACCTCCTGCAGTGTCAGTGGTTCATCACTGTAACTACGGGTCGAACGCCTGTTGAGCAGGCTCTCCTCCAGCGATACTTCACTGTCGTATCGGGGTTCCGGCAGCTTAATGACTTCCGATATGTCAGGCGCCAGTTCAGCCGCTGCCTTATCATTCGAATTACCGCAACCAGGTACAATCAACAGCGCGAGAGCGAAGGAAATCAGTATTAATTTCCGCAATAGCCTATTATTCATACT
>MGML01000097.1:0-7106 GCA_001796415.1 Chloroflexi bacterium RBG_13_46_14 | reverse complement strand
AAATGCAATAAAAATAAAGAGACACCGTAGATGATTTCAATTTTTTTACGGTATCTCTTAGTGCCTAAAATACGTACCTGTCCACATCTCAGACCCGCTGGGTCTTTTTGTACCTGGCGAACCTGTTGTAAGCACCCTCATATTCTTTCACCATCTCAGCCGGCAATTTTTGTCTGAACTGTTTTATCTGGGTATCATATGTTGTACTGGCAATCTTGGCGTTGTACCAGTTGCGCAATTCCGCATTACATTTCGGGCACAGCCTGACTATTTTTGCTCTGCGTATCCGCGCCTGTTCCATAATTTCTTTCGGCACAACATAGTGCTTCTCGATGGATCGGGAGTTCACCTCACTCCCGCATAACTGACAGACCAGACTCTGTACTTTTGCCATCTTCTTTTTCTCCATACATTGGAGTTATTCACAGGTTCTGATAGATTGTTAAATTGTAGGGACTAGAGTTTAATTTCTTTGGAAGGAATTTGTCAATAGCACAAAAAAGATTTAGCGGAAATTGCTTGAGTGCCGTTCTGGCAGATGTTACAATATTTTTTAGAAAGGATGTTCTGGTGCCTCTCGATTCCATCGTTGTCAAAGGAGCCCGCGAGCATAATCTCAAGAATATCGACGTGGTAATTCCACGTGATAAGCTGGTGGTCATTACCGGCGTCTCCGGCTCGGGTAAGAGTTCTCTGGCGTTCGATACGATTTACGCCGAAGGCCAGCGACGTTATGTCGAGTCGCTATCAGCCTATGCCCGGCAGTTCCTGGGCAGAATGGAAAAACCGGATGTCGATTACATAGAAGGTCTCAGCCCGGCAATATCTATCGACCAGAAAGGACCCAGCAAGAATCCTCGCTCGACAATGGGAACCATAACTGAGACTTACGACCACCTTCGTCTTCTTTTTGCCCGTGTCGGGCATCCTCACTGCCCCCAGTGCGGTAGAGAAATCGCAAGCCAGACAGTACAGCAGATAGTCGACTCTATTCAGCGTATAGAACAAGGCAGCCGGATCATGATAATGGCACCCCTGGTAACCGACCGGAAGGGCGAATACTCTTCTATTTTCGAAGACCTGCGTAAATCCGGTTATGCCAGGGTGAGAGTAGACGGAGATATACACGAACTCTCCGATGAATTTCAACTGGATAAGAATAAAAAGCATTCTATAGAAGTCGTCGTGGACAGGCTGGTGATCGGCCAGAGCGACAGCCAGACGCGTATTGCCGATTCGGTCGAGACGGCTTTGAAGCTGGGCAACGGTGTCGTACTGGTATCCATTATAGATGGCGAGGAGATTCTCTTTTCGGAACATTTCGCCTGTGTTTACTGCGGACTCAGTTTCGGTGAAATAGCTCCCCGGAACTTCAGCTTCAATAATCCTCACGGCGCCTGCCCGGTCTGTACCGGTCTGGGATACAAACAGGAAATCGATCCCGACCTGATTATACCGGATAAAGAACTCTCTATTGCAGAAGGAGCCATACACCCATACCGGGGGCATACCTGGTACTACTACCACCTTGAAAACATCGCCCGGTCTTATGGATTCTCGCTGAATACTCCTGTAAAAGATCTTCCCAGAGAGCAAGTAGATCTGGTCCTTTACGGTGAAAACAGGCAGCCGCGCCGAAAAAGTTTTCGATTCGGCCGCCGGAGAGAATTCAGCTCCGGTATGGAAGGGGTAATCCCGCGTCTCGAAAGGTTATACAATGATACTTCGTCCGATTACTCCCGGATGGGTATCGAACGCTACATGGTACTCAGAGAATGTGCCACCTGTGGCGGCAAGCGACTGAAACCAGAATCGCTGGCAGTTATCATCGACAATATGAACATAATGGACGTCAGCGCACTATCGGTAAGCCGGCTTCTGGAATGGGTCGACAAGATCCCGAAATCCGTACTGACCGAACGTGAATCGATTATAGCTTACCAGGTCTTGAAAGAGATCAGGTCACGCCTCGGATTTCTCCAGAACGTCGGACTGGACTACCTTACCCTGGACAGACCGGCCGCTACCCTGAGTGGCGGGGAGGCTCAGCGTATACGCCTGGCAACACAGATAGGCAGTGGCCTCATGGGTGTTCTCTATATCTGTGACGAGCCAACGGTAGGTCTGCACCCGGTGGATGGTTCCCGCCTGATCCAGACCCTCTTAAGCCTTAGAAACCTCGGAAATACCGTACTTATCGTTGAGCACGATGAGGCGATGATGAGAGCAGCCGATCATATCATCGACATTGGTCCCGGGGCGGGTGAACGCGGCGGCGAGATCGTCGCCGAGGGTACTATCGAAGATATTATGAAAGAAAAGGAATCAATTACAGGACAATACCTCAGCGGGCGAAAGAAGATACCGATCCCGAAAAATCGCCGTCCCGGTTCCGGCGAAGAAATAGTAATAAAGGGCGCCCGGGAAAATAATCTGAAAAATATCGATGTCAGTATCCCGCTTGGTAAGTTCGTCTGTGTATCGGGAGTATCAGGAAGCGGTAAAAGCAGCCTGATCAATGAAATCCTCTATAAAAAACTTTCGCACACGCTTTACCGCTCGAGAGACCTGCCCGGCGATCACGATGAAATAACCGGGATCGAATACATAGATAAGGTTGTGGATATAGACCAGTCGCCCATCGGACGTACTCCGAGAAGCAATCCGGCAACCTATACCGGTACCTTTACTCCTATCCGCGAGCTTTTCGCCACCGTGCCTGAAGCCCGGGTGAGAGGTTACGCACCCGGAAGATTCTCTTTCAACGTAAAAGGCGGCCGTTGCGAAGCCTGCGGAGGTGACGGATATATCCAGATAGAAATGCAGTTCCTGCCGGATGTAACCGTACCCTGTGAAGTGTGTGAGGGAAAAAGGTATAACCGTGAAGCCCTCGAGATTAAGTTCAGGGGTAAGAATATTGCCGAGGTGTTAGACATGACCGTGGACCAGGCTCTCGACTTCTTCGAAAACTTCCCGAAGATAAAGAACAAGCTGGTAACGATCAAGGATGTTGGACTTGGCTATATCCGGATGGGACAACCGGCAACCACACTGTCAGGCGGAGAAGCCCAGAGGGTAAAACTGGCTACGGAATTATCCAAGCGATCGACCGGTAAAACTCTCTATATCCTGGACGAGCCGACAACAGGATTATCCTTCGATGACGTAGCGGCTCTGCTCAGGGTACTGCAAAGGCTGGTTGATGCGGGTAATACAGTGGTTGTCATCGAACATCACCTGGATGTAATGAAGAACGCCGACCATATCATAGACCTTGGTCCGGGCGCAGGTGAAGCCGGCGGAGAAATCGTTACCTCGGGTACTCCGGAAGAAGTCGCTATGGTGGAGTCATCCGCCACTGGAAAATATCTGCGTGATATTTTACATAAAGATAAAAAATTCGCAACCGTCAGGCAGCAGGATTAGCCGTGCCTGACACTGATTTTACCTCACGAGTTGCAAAGAAGCCCCGATTTTTCTACGGGTACGTGGTCGTCGCTGCCTGTTTCCTTGTAATGGTAGTAATGCACGGAGCTTTCAACAGCTTCGGTGTATTTTTTACCCCTCTTGAGAATGAGTTTAACTGCACCCGTGCCGTGCTTTCCGGTGCGAATTCGGTCGCTTTCATCGTAATGGGCGTTTCGGCCATGCTGCTCGGCATGCTTTCGGACAGGTTCGGCCCCAGGCTGATATTAACAATATCCGGAATTCTTTTCGGGGCCGGCTATATGCTGATGTCGCAGGTGAGTACTATATGGCAGATTTATTTCTTCCTTTCCCTGGCAGGCATCGGTCTCAGTGCCGCTGATATAGTACCGCTGGCCACGGTAGTCAGGTGGTTTGTCAGGAAGCGCGGTACCCTCAGCGGCATAATGAAGGTCGGCACCGGTCTGGGAATGATGACGGTCCCTTTTATTTCCAGCCTGATGATAGACGCATATGGCTGGAGTAATTCCTACCTGATCCTCGGAATCGCCGTACTTGTCGCGGTAGTGCCGCTTTCGCAGCTGGTGCGACGGGATCCGCGTGAAATGGGACTCTTGCCCGATGGCGACATAAAAACAGCGGATTCGAACATCTCGATGACCGAAGAAGGTCTCTCATTCCTGCAAGCATTGAAAACCAGACAGCTCTGGATGGTGTGCGCTTTCTATATGGCGATCGTTTACTGTGGAATGACTAACCTGACGCATATAGTTCCTTATGCGGAAGGTCTCGGAATTACGAAGACGACAGCTGCCAGCCTGGTATCGACCTATGGCGCAGTCAGTATGGGCGGCAGGCTGGTAATGGGATTTCTCGGCGACAGGCTCGGTCATAAACGTGCGATGGTAATTTGCTTGATAATAGCTGTCGTCGGAATGGCCTGGCTCCAGGCAGCGGACGAATTGTGGATGCTGTACCTTTTCGCTGCCGTATACGGTTTTAGTCACGGCGGCTTTTTCACCCTGATATCGCCACTGATCGCCGGACTTTTCGGTACCAGGTCGCAGGGTTCGCTTCTCGGTATCGTGATCTTCTCCGGCACAATTGGCGGCAGTATCGGAATGACGTTGTCGGGGTATATATTCGACGTTACCAGAAGCTATACAATAGCATTTATATTACTGTTAGGACTCGTCATATTTGGACTTGTTAATATGCTGCTGATAAAACCGATTGCAAAAGGAATTACGAATGATCAGCCAGGTTGAAACAGGTAAAAAGAAATTCTTCTATGGTTACGTGATAGTAGCCCTCGGCCTTTTCATCAATATGGTGCTGGGGGGAACTTTATATACATTCAGCGTTTTTTTCGAACCGCTGTCCACTGAATTCGGCTGGACAAGAGCGGCTACTTCCGGTGCATTTTCCCTGTATATGATACTGCATGGTATTCTCTATATCTTTACCGGGAAGATGAACGACAAACTGGGTCCTCGCATAGTTATGTCACTTTGCGGATTGCTGATGGGGCTGGGTTACATGATGATGGCGCTTACCGGCGAGATCTGGCATATATATCTTATTTACGGGGTAATAATCGCCGTAGGTATGAGCGGAGGTTACGTACCGCTGACCTCTACTGTGACACGCTGGTTTACCGGCAATAGTAAACGGGGTTTGATGGTAGGAATATCGGTAGCCGGGGTCGGCCTTGGCACGATGATCTTTCCGCCACTGGCGAGATGGCTGATAGACAGTTACGGCTGGAAAACGTCTTATGTAGTGATCGGAATTGCAGTCCTGGTTATTATTATGTCAGCTGCGCAATTCCTCAAACGCGCACCTGAGCATATGAGCATCAATTCAGATAACACCGGCAATATCGATACACAGCAACAGGGTTTCTCACTCCGGAAAGCAGTAAAAACGCGGCAGTTCTGGTTGATAACACTCGCCTACTTCGGTTTCGGCCTTATACTCCAGGCTATAATGGTCCATATAGTAATGCATGTCACAGGACTTGGTATGTCCGCTACAACCGCAGCCAGCATGTTCATCGTTATCGGCGGGGCAAGTGTCTGTGCCAGGATTTCCCTGGGAAGTCTTGCCGACAGGATCGGCAACAGGGCTATCGTCATCGGCAGTTTTATATTAATTTTACTGGCCGTGTTATGGTTGTTTATCGCCAAGGAAATGTGGATGTTTTATATATTCGGCGCTTTATTCGGATTCGGTTATGGCGGCATGGTCGCATCACAGTCTCCGATCGTTGCCGACCTGTTCGGAATGCGATCACACGGATTGATACTGGGAGTTATCGTTTCGGTTATCACCTTCGGTTCAGGGGTCGGCCCGGTAATGGCAGGAGCTATATACGACGCTTCAAGCAGCTATACCGCCGCATTCATCGTTTGTGTTGTATTCGCCGTTATGGGTATAATATTGTCCCTGCTATTGAGACCTGTCTCAAACGGAGGTGAATCATGACACGAGAAGATGCACTTGAAGCCATCAGGGAAAATGTAGAGAACGAGAACCTTATCAAACACATGATAGCAACCGAGGCTATCATGAAAGCACTGGCAAAACGCTTTGGTGAAAACGAAGATGACTGGGCTCTTGCCGGACTGCTTCACGATATAGATGTCGAACTAACCGAAGGTGATATGAACAGCCACGGCATGCTTGGCTGCGACCTGGTCAGGGAAATGGGCGTGAAATACGAAATTTCACAGGCTATTTTGGCCCATAACGAAGCGCTTGGCGTACCCCGCGAAACTATGATGGATAAAGCCCTTTTCTGCGCCGATCCGCTGACCGGACTGATAACCGCTGCCGCGCTGGTAAGACCCGATAAAAAACTGGTAAGCGTGGAAGCCAAATCAGTCCGAAAGAGATTCAAGGAGAAGAATTTCGCCGCCGGCGCCAGCCGCGAAGGAATAGCTTGCTGCAGCGAGATAGGGCTCGAACTCGACGAATTTATCGAACTAGGTCTGAAAGCAATGCAGGAAGCAGCTGAAGAACTGGGTTTGTAAAGAATCTCACCATATCGACCACGGCATGGATTTCCATACACCGAGTGAACGGTATATGCCTACAGAAAAGCCCGCGGTTGCCGCTTTCAAGTCGGTAATTGCTCCTTCTCCCAATGTAAATCCTCCAGGTTTATCTTCGAGTATTGAAAATACGACTATCCCGTCATATTTGGCGGGATTCGGATCAGAAGGTACAGCCGTTCCTTGAAAAGGTATATCACCGAGCTTCCTTGATGCGTAAAGCTGGATGACAGGATATTTCCCGAGTATATTGGTGATTTTATCGAGAATATTACCGAATGTCCCTTCCCGATAATTGAACAGAATAACCAGCCGTAGTCCCTTTTTCCAGAGTTCACTGCTTTCCCTGAAAGGTCTGGTGAAAGAAAATTCGAAGTACCGGACTCCTTTCTCTCTGATTCTATTCAGTAGGGAGTAGTACCTGCCGTTTAATATTCCGATAAACGTTCGTAAACCCGGATATCGTATGATGACGAGTTCATCGAAGGTTTTTTCGCCTGCAAGAGATTTTTCGTATGCTCCGACAAATAACAGCCTGCCGCCGCTCAGCAACACCAGCGGAGACAGCAGAAGTCCATACCACCGGTAACGTACCACACTCGAAAAACTAACCAGATTTAGAGC
>MGML01000096.1:8593-8666 GCA_001796415.1 Chloroflexi bacterium RBG_13_46_14 | reverse complement strand
TCGTTAGCCTCATCACTGATGAGGAAAGCGAAATTACCCTCGAGACTGGATACTAACTCCGGCGGATTCAGTG
>MGML01000096.1:8317-8430 GCA_001796415.1 Chloroflexi bacterium RBG_13_46_14 | reverse complement strand
GGCCGATGGTGTAAAAGTGTAAACTTCCTGTACACCACACATAGACTGGAGCAGAGGCCTTAGTCTTTCGGCATATGAAGGGTAATCGGACAAACAGTCTGCTAGACTATCCC
>MGML01000096.1:8194-8310 GCA_001796415.1 Chloroflexi bacterium RBG_13_46_14 | reverse complement strand
AATGCGGTCTATACATTCATCGAGTATCCGGTCAAAATCGTCTGCCATCAGCACTCCACTCCCATGATCCCACGCAGCTTCTCCATAGCTGCTCTCTGCATCTCGCGTACCGCACC
>MGML01000096.1:8043-8185 GCA_001796415.1 Chloroflexi bacterium RBG_13_46_14 | reverse complement strand
ATTTAAAATATCCCCGACCTCTTTGGAAGTAAGTCCTCCAAAGAAACGGAGATTGATAACCTCTCTCTGTTCCGTAGTAAGGTGCTTCATGGCTTGGGTAACCCGCTCAAACTCGATGTTTTTCTCAGCAGTATCCGCTGGG
>MGML01000096.1:6621-7986 GCA_001796415.1 Chloroflexi bacterium RBG_13_46_14 | reverse complement strand
AAGCCGGCAAGCCGGACTTCGTATTCTTTTATAGTCGATTTATTATTACGATTACCTGAATTCATCCACTTTTCCCAGTTGCATTATAGTCCATATAATGTACCGGGAACTATGGTACTAAATGTCCACTTCATTCTTATATCTTATATAACGAAATTGTGCCTGCGCTGTCAGCTTATCTAAAATATCTGCTTCACTCCCCATTCTGAGAGGGAGAGGATAAAGTTAGGTTAATAGATAAGGCTATTGTCGGGTAACACTTAAATAATTTGTTATCTTATTGCACAATCTAGCGAATTGTTGAATCCAACTCTCAACAGGGATTATTCACTTTATTTTTTGACAGTTTCACCATAGGTACGGTATTATTCAAGGAACTGAATATTGACTGGGGGAGCCGGAAGGCTGAGAGTCCTGAACAGGACGACCCTTATCACCTGATCTCGATAATGCGAGCGTAGGGAAGTGAGAGTATTGAAACCAGAAGACTAATACTTCCCAGCTTCTGGTTTTTTATTTGACTAAATATCCTAATTTCGATTAAGTCCGGAGTCATAAGGATAAATCAACTCGATTTAACAAGGAAAATAAATATGTGGAGGTATGTTTAGTTGGACGAAATTATCATTTCTAAGGCCATCATCGAAGGTTATACCCAGGAGCTTCTCAATTATTTGGAGGTAGAAGTGGCTATTGTCGGTGCTGGACCGTCCGGTCTGGCCGCCGGTTACTATCTTGCCAAAAAGGGAATAAAAACCGCCATTTATGAAAGAAGGTTAAGTGTTGGCGGAGGAATGTGGGGTGGTGGTATGATGTTTAACCGGATCGTGGTTCAGTCTGAGGCTAAAAGTATTCTGGATGAATTCGGTATTGCCGCCAAAGAGTATCAGAAAGACTATTACGTGGCGGACTCTATCGAAGCCGTTTCTGCCCTTTGTTATCGAACAGTAAAAGCTGGAACCCGTATTTTTAATCTTATAACCGTTGAGGATGTCATGATTAGGGAAGACGATAAAGTCACCGGGCTGGTACTAAACTGGAGCGCGGTTGATTTAGCTAAATTACATGTTGATCCACTTACTATCAGGTCTAAACTGGTAATTGATGCCACCGGACATGATGCTGAAGTCTGTAACCTGGTGGCCCGTAAAACAGGCCAAAAACTGGGTACCAGCACTGGTGGAGTAGTGGGAGAAAAGCCGATGTGGGCGGAAGTAGCCGAAAGAGAGACAGTTGCACATACGAAAGAAATATACCCCGGCCTTCTCGTGGCAGGTATGGTGGTTAATGCTGTCTTTGGTCTGCCGCGCATGGGTCCTATTTTCGGTGGAATGCTTTTATCCGGTAAAAAAGCTGCTGACCTGG
>MGML01000096.1:6372-6577 GCA_001796415.1 Chloroflexi bacterium RBG_13_46_14 | reverse complement strand
ATTCTGTTTGGATGTGACTGATAGACCGATAAGTTTCCAATGTATCAATCGGGCGTTTTGTTACTTCCGAACTTCTCCCAGCCTTGTTTCCCGCCTGCCGACATGGCTGCAACTCCTAAAACCAACTGGCTCATTTCGCATTTGCCTGATTGACACCAGTTGATAATTGCGTGTATTCTATAAGCTAAAATATGATGGGTATCCT
>MGML01000096.1:6219-6361 GCA_001796415.1 Chloroflexi bacterium RBG_13_46_14 | reverse complement strand
AGACTACTCAGGACACTTTTTCTGAGACAACCCGGAGTGTTTGTCCTGAATGTCTGAAAGTAGTAGAAGCCGAAATTATCCTCCGGGACAACCGGGTCATCATGCGGAAAAGTTGTCCGGCACACGGCCGGTTTGAGGCGCT
>MGML01000096.1:5850-6082 GCA_001796415.1 Chloroflexi bacterium RBG_13_46_14 | reverse complement strand
CCTGCCTTGCTCTTATCGAGGTTAACAGCCACTGTAACCTAAATTGCCCCATTTGTTTCGCTGACTCCCAGCCAGCGTTCAACTTATCTATGCCTCAGGTCGAGCGTATGTTAAACCGCTTTATCGAGTTGGAAGGCGGCCCAGAAGTAATCCAGTTTAGTGGTGGTGAGCCCAGCCTTCATCCTGATATCCTGCAAATACTCCGTTTGGCTAAGAAAAAAGGTATCAAGGT
>MGML01000096.1:5640-5782 GCA_001796415.1 Chloroflexi bacterium RBG_13_46_14 | reverse complement strand
TCCGGCCAACCATCTATCTCCAGTTTGATGGCTTTACCGCTCAAACATACGAGCGAATACGAGGTAAAGACCTACTTTCTATTAAGCTTAATGCACTCGATAGGCTGGCCCAGGCGAAGATCGATGTGGTCCTGGTTCCTAC
>MGML01000096.1:5409-5612 GCA_001796415.1 Chloroflexi bacterium RBG_13_46_14 | reverse complement strand
GCCGGTCCGCTACCTATGCGTACGTGGACAAGGGGAAGATAACCCCGCTGCCCAGGGTTGTCCCGGTCGATAAATACCTGGATTATATCACTAACCGTACATTCCCTGATGTTAAACCTGAAGTATTAAAAGCTTTAGAAGGGCTGTGGTCTGCTTCCTCGGTTCCTGGCGCAGCTTCGACCGTGACCCGGATTCGAGCGGCC
>MGML01000096.1:753-5348 GCA_001796415.1 Chloroflexi bacterium RBG_13_46_14 | reverse complement strand
TAATACAGGATTTTGCCGATGCCTACACCATGGACCTGAACGTTCTCAGGAAATGCTGCATCGGGGAGCTTATCCCTGATGGCCGCATGATTCCATTTTGCGCTTATAACAGCTTGGGATATCGCCAAAAGGTACGTGCTGACCTGATGGCAGGTAAAATGCAGTAAAGGGGAGCCCATGCGGCCAGTTTTATTTAGTATTGGTCCAATCTCGATATATTCTTATACTGTTTGCCTGCTGACAGCCTTCCTGCTGGTGGGATGGCTATCCTATCGGGAGGCCAGGCGGAGGGATAGACTTAATGAAGACACTTTGATGGTCGGCTCTGTCGGGATGCTTAGCGGAATTATAGGAGCGAAGCTGAGCATGCTGGTCTTCTTAGGCCCCGCTGAATTCTGGAGGCTCCTGCCCACGATAACGTCTCATGGCTCCGCACTCTTTGGTGGACTGACCTTTGGCTATTTTGCAGTGACAGTTACCGAGAGAATCCTTAAAATTGACCGCTGCACCGGCGACCTTATCGCACCGTTCCTGCCTCTGGGGCAGGCTATTGGCAGGCTGGGTAATTTTCTGGCCGGTGATGCCTTTGGCATACCTGCTTCATTGCCGTGGGCGGTATACCAGGGGGGAGCCTACCGCCATCCTGTCCAGATATATGAGATGGTGCTGGACCTCCTGCTGTTTGCCTTTTTATGGCGGCGGCGCTATACATCTTTTCGTGATGGAGAATTGTTCGCCATGTATCTTGTGGTTTATGCCGTCATCCGTTTCCCGTTAGAGTTCCTGCGCTATCAGCCAACCCCGCTGTATTTCCTGGGTCTAACGCTGGTCCAATGGATGTGCCTGGCCGGGGCGCTCTGGTTTGGTTACCAGCTTTATCTCCAGCGAAAAAGAGCTAACTTAGACCGTAATCTGCTTCCGCATTTTAGTGAAAAGGTACTTTAAGAGGAGGTAAGCTATGGGTAGCTTTTGGAAAGCCTTGCTCTGGACAGCCATTCCCTTTTTAATTCTCGCCATCATTGGAGCAGTTGTAACCAGAACAGCAGAATCAAACGTTGATGATATTGCACTTGGATGGGCAATTGGAGACTGGTTGGTTGGAGGGGCTTTTTCCTTGGGAGCGATTGTGGCCGGCATTGTCTTTGGTGTCCGGCATAAACGGCGGATAATGGCTGGCATCTTCACCGGTCTGGCCATCGGCATCGTCGTTCTAGGAGCATCGTGTTTCGCCATACCCGGGATGTTTTAGTGAATTAGATACCAGAAGCATACAAGTATTGAGTGTTGAAAATGATATCTCCTGAGAGAGGTGCATTGTGCTAAAAAATCGCAGGATGCTCTGGCTGGCCCTCGGCCTGCTGATTATTATATGCGGGGCTATTCCTGTTTTCCATTACTGGTATTACATCGGTCGTGTACCGGGGATGACGCCACTCGAAGCCCGGGAGTTACTTTCCACACGCACTGACGCGGTACTGGTAGATGTAAGAAGCGCTGAGAAGTTTAATCAATTGCACCTGGAGAGCGCTCAGAACTGGCCCTATGCAGAGATAGCTGGGCTTAGCTCGGGCGATAATCTGCCGCGGCAATTCCAGGGAAAAACTCTGCTCTTAATCTGCGATGGCGGCGTGCTCAGCGCCCGGGCGACCCAGATACTCAGGGGGCGTTATGTAGCTGAGGCTTATACTGTTGAAGGTGGTATACAGGCATGGATAGCAAGTGCAAATAAGTCCGGCGGCATTGAGGTGCTGTTCACCTCTGCCTCAGAGCAAACGGTATTACCTCTTTTTAAAGACTCGCAACGGTACGAGCAGTTAGCTTTGGCAAGTGCTGTACTTATCATAAAGCCTCTGTATATGCTAATTGCTCTGGTCCTAATTATCCTGTTGTGGCGGTCAAAAGCATCAGATATTATTGCCCTTCGCTGGGGACTAATGTTTTTTCTGGCCGGTGAGACAGCTTGCGCTGTGAATATTGTCCTCTTTAACCACGGCTCTTACCTGCTCGAGTTCTTCCACATGTACGGGATGGTACTTGGCTTTGCTTTCGTCACCTATGCAATACTTGAAGCGTTGGATTTCAGAATACTCGGTTATAGTGATCCCCAGAAAAAATGCGCGATGGTAGGTCTTTGTAAACAATGCATCAAGTATAGTGATGCTTCTTGCGGGTTGAGGCGGTTGTTTTATTTCCTGATGCCGGTGCTCATTGTTCTGGCTTTCATTCCACTCATAGTGGACTTTAACGTCATATCCTATAACACGAAGATTTTCGGGATGTTTTACAACTTCTCTCACCCGATTATCTTTCAATTCTTCGAACTCCGCTACGCCCCGATATACGCTATCATCCTGACCGGCATTTCCTTTCTGGTTTTTTTGTTCACAAGGACCGATAATACATCACTCTTAAAAATGCTCGTGGCCGCCGGGATAGGGCCTCTGGCTTTTAGCTATCTCCGGCTGATATTTTTCAGCGCCTACCATGACAACCTGGTGTGGGCCAACTCCTGGGAAGAACTGACTGAATTGATGTACACATCTGGCGTGGCTTATACACTTTGGATATTTCAGCACAAGTTACTCCAGACGACGGTGGAGAAAGAAAACCAAGAAACCAACAATTTATCATAAGAATACGGGATACTTATACAGAGATTACCCCGCCACCATAAACCCAAGTGTGGCAATCGCATTCCCTTGTTCCGGTAGAAGAGAATAAACAAAAGGTCGTATTGTATCTTATTCGGTTCTTCACTTCAACCGGCAGCGGAGTCACTTCTGGCGTATAGAACTAGGCAGCAGAAAGATTCTGTTCCAAACACCGCACTACGCGAGTTTATGCTTTGCAGGCTGTGTGATATGATAGAACATGATGTTCATGTTCAGCTACGAAACCTTGGTAGACCCTTTGTTGAGAGACATCAGGAAGTGTACTCCTGAATTCTCTGGCATGAAAGCTGGAGACAAGGTACTGGATGTCTGCTGCGGAACCGGGGCGCAAGTTCTTGAGTACGGGCGCCGGGGCATTATTGCTACGGGCATAGATATAAGCCCAAACATGCTTAACATAGCTACGAAGAATAGTATGAAACAGAAGGCGGTAAATGTCTCCTTTCAACTCGCCGACGCAACCAATTTGCCTTTTATTGACTGTTACTTTGACTATGCGTCGATATCTTTGGGATTACACGATAAGGAAAAGCCTATTCGATATCAGATCATTTCTGAGATGAAGAGGGTTGTCAAGCTGAATGGAGCCCTTGTCTTCATAGATTTCCAGTTTCCCTTGCCAAGAAGTGTTTTGGCCTTGTTTGCCAGGGCTATAGAGTTTTTCGCTGGCGGATCTCACTATCATAGTTTTAAAGATTATCTCAGAAATGGTGGACTAGAGGATATACTTAAGAACCATGGTTTACGAGAAGAATGTAGAACCTGCCTTAAGGGTGGATTGATAGTGGTTGTGAAAGTAGCGAATAGTTAAGCTACGATAAGTCATTCTGGTCAAATTCGTTCCATAAATTTCGATTGCTTAAGCTCCTGGTAATACGCCACGAAGAGTGAACAAAAGCTTGTTTTGAGCAGTGTCGGAGCCATTGCTCATCTCAGAATGAGTTCCGGCCCCTGTGGTAAAACCTAAATCCACAAACAGAAGCAGTGGCTTGAATCTGATCATGGCAAAATTTTTGTCAGTTTATCCCGTCCGGTTTTACCGGGGGCTCAGGAGAGCAATATTGGCGAAAGATACTCTCGAACTCGATTATTTTCCTCTCCTTTTTAGGCAATATAAGCTGTTTGCTTATACTTCCCCATAGGAGTTTTTCAGGGAAAACTAGCTAGAAAATAGCTAACATTTAGCTAACAGACTAAATCAAACAAGAAGGCACTAAACGATATTTTACGCACAAATTATGTTTTCCGGGGAAAATAGAAAAAGACCATTATAGCTTCATAAACACAGGTTAAGACAATATCTTACAGATTTCAAGACCGTCACCATAGGCCACTCGGACACCCCTCCATAGAGTTAACATTATATACCCGGCCAACTGGCTGGCAAGCATGTTTATTATACTTGGTAGTCAACACCCCGTCAAAGCGTTTGGCTCAGGGTTTCGGCTGTCCGGGAGATATCCGTAAGACGGCCTTTGTTCATTATATTACACCAGGAAATTGATTATCTGGCGGGAGAGGGAGTAAAATCAGTTACGGTTGCGTTTAGTATATTCTGGTAATGTAAATAAACACAGGGTGCTTAAGTAATATCTGTCAGAGGAGGAAGCCAGCTATGAAAGTTGCTTTTATCGTTGCCCCCAAAAAATTCGAGATAAGGGAAGTCCCTTTACCGAGAATCAGCGAAGATGAAATGCTGGTGAAAATAGCAGCCTGCGGGGTGTGCTCCAGCGATATGCCGGGATACGTGGACTCGGTGAGCGAGGAGATGAAAAAGCTTATGCCCTTCCCGAGACGGGCCGGCCATGAGCCGGCGGGAACGGTGGTGGAGGTGGGTAGAAACGTCAAGGGCTTCAAGGCGGGCGACCGGATAACCGGGTTTTTCGCCAACGGGTGCTATGCCGAGTATGTCACCTGCGACCC
>MGML01000096.1:0-746 GCA_001796415.1 Chloroflexi bacterium RBG_13_46_14 | reverse complement strand
AGGCTCGCCCGGGGGCACGGCTCCATCATAGAAAAGATACCGGACGAGATTCCCTTCGAGCATGCGCTGGGTGAACCATTGATGAGCCTGGTATCTATCGCCCGAACCACTACCCCGGAGTTGGGCGACTACGTTTTCCAGGTGGGGTGCGGGTTTATGGGGCTGGGCATCATCGCGGGGGTGGCGCATCCTAAAATCAGGGAGTACATCGTGGCGGACCTGGACGACAACCGTTTGAAACTGGCCAAGGAGCTGGGCGCCACCAGAACACTGAATCCCAACAAGGTAAATGTAGCGTCGGAAGTGATGAGGATAACCGAAGGCAGGGGGGTCGACGTGGCTATTGAAGTGGTCGGCCACCCACCCGGTCTGAAGGTGGTGGGAGAGGTGATTAAAAACAACCGGGCCAAAATTATCGCCGTCGGCTGGCACCAGGCCCCGGATACCTACGAACTGTTCAACTGGATAAAGTCGCCGATAATTTATAGTCCGCAGGGTATTGGTATGTCCACAGACTATCAGAGCGAGCTGAAACGCGCCATATGGGCGATACAAAAAGGCATCTTCCCTATGAAAAAGCTGGTCACGCACACGTACAAACTGGAGGACATCGATAAAGCTTTCCAGGATAACCTGAAGAGGACCCCCGGCTATATCAAAGGCGTAATCATGCCGTGGCTATAACAGGGGCGTTTAAGAGGGGCGAAGCCCCGCTCGCATTTTCGCTCCTCTGCTTTGAGTGTAAA
>MGML01000095.1:4794-9426 GCA_001796415.1 Chloroflexi bacterium RBG_13_46_14 | reverse complement strand
TATCCGCAGTTCCTGCATTTCCACCTGACCTCTTTATCTTTCTTAAATACATTGCCTTCCTTGATGTTTTTCAGCAGAGCGAGATAGCGTTTCTCATGCTGCTCTTCCACCTCGGCAACTTCCCTGAAGAAAACCGCTATCTCTTCGAAACCTTCTTTACGGGCTGTTTTCTCGAATCCTGCATACATATCCGTCCACTCGTAATGTTCGCCGTTGGCGGCTGCCTGGAGGTTCTCAGCCGTATCGCCGATCCCTTTCAGGAATTCGAACTCTCTCTTTGCGTGTTCTCTCTCGTTTTCGGCCGTCTCCACGAATATCGCGGCGATCTGCTCGTAGCCGGCTTCCTTTGCTGCCTGGGCGAAGTAGGTGTACTTATTCCTTGCCTGCGATTCACCGGCAAAAGCCGTCCACAGGTTTTGCTCCGTCTTGCTTCCTTTAAGCTCCATGCAGTATCTCCTTACGTTTAGGTGTATTTGTTTTCCTTATGCTTTCCGGCTATGTCCGCAGCGAGTTTGTCCAATGCCTCGAAATCTGCTTCCTTTGGGAACCCCTTGCAGAGTACGGGATCGATTACTTCCACCTTGAGATTCGGTATCATTCCGGCGAGTACCTCTACAGTTCTCTGTCCCCACCCATAGGAGCCGATAATAGAGATGAACTTGATATTCGGCCTCAGGGCGTTGGCCAGGAAAGCAGCATAGGCAACCAGCGGATGCGGCCCGGCGTGAATTGTCGGAACTCCCAGAACTACTGTCGCCGCGTCTACCAGCGACATTGCCAGCTTGCCGATATCCGTGACGGAAAGGTCGAACTGCTTTACGGTAACTCCCTTTTCAGCCAGGGCGTTGACAAGGTAATCAACCATCCTGGCAGTACTGCCGTGCATCGAAACGTACGGCAGTACTACGATGTTTTTCGGCTCATCGAACAGCCAGCTTCGATAAGCGTCCATAATAAATGAAGGCTTGTTATGCATCGGCCCGTGGCTGGGGGCGATTATATCGATATCATATTCCTTAACTTTTTCAAGGTTCTTCTGGATCGTCGGGCGGAAGGGCATCATAATTTCAGCGTAATATCTCTTGGCAGCTTCATACACCTGCCCTTCGTCGGTAACGAACATATCCGTGGTGGCAAGATGAGAGCCGAAGAAATCGCAGGAAAACAGTATCCTGTCTTCCTGCAGGTACGTGACCATCGTTTCCGGCCAGTGAACCCATGGAGTATGTAAAAATTCCATAGTCCTGTCACCTAGCGAGACGGTCTCTTTGTCCGCTACCGTAATAATACTTTCCCCGGGGACCATCAGATGATCGATAAGCATATCCCTGCACTTTGGAGAACAGATAACCTTTGCCCCGGGGTATTTCGCCAGCACCCTCGGTATGGAACCCGAATGGTCCTGTTCGGCGTGATGGGCGACTATATAATCAAGGTTCTTGACTCCAAGCTCATCGAGGTTATCCAGCAGAATATGGTGCATTGGTGGATCTACACTGTCGATAAGCGCTGTCTTTTCACTGCCTTTTACGAGGTAGGCGTTATAGCTTGTCCCGTCCGGCAGTGGGATCAGGCAGTCGAAAAGTCTCCTGTCCCAGTCGACCGCTCCTGCGCAGTATATTCCTTTCTTCAGCTCTCTGGATTTCATATTAATCTACCTCTCTGAAATCTTCCTTGGAGGCTCCGCAAATAGGGCATACCCAGTCGTCCGGCAGATCTTCGAAGGCCGTTCCCGGTGCGATGCCGCTATCAGGATCTCCCTCTTCCGGGTCATAGACATAACCGCATATTGTACACTCGTACTTTTTCATACCTGATTTCTCCTCCTTTTTTTCAACATAGCTTGGAGCCGATTTCGGCGTTGTCCCTCTCTTGACCTGGTGGTAGTACTCATATGTCATGCAGGTATCTTCGGTAAGCACTTCGGCGTCCACTAGTTCACCGATAAACATGGTGTGCGTTCCCACATCCATTTCTTTGGTCACCCTGACTTCCATATAGGCTGTCGCGTAATCGATGACGATCGGGGCGCCGGTGGTGCCGATTTTATAATTAACCCCTTCGAACTTGTTTATGTCTCTACCAGATTTGAAGCCGAAATTACCGATGAATGACAGCGGCGTTTCCTGGCAAAGGATCGATGCAGTGAATACCCCGCTTTTCTTTATGTATTCGTGGGTAAGGTTGTCCTTGTTTATACTGACAGCAAGTGTAGGTGGTTCTGATGCTACCTGGATTACCGTGTTGGCTATCTGTCCATTCATCTTGTCTCCGTTAACGGAACAAACCACGTAGACACCGTAACTGATCTTGTATAATGCCTTTGTGTTCATCGGTCGACTCCTTTTCTATCCGCCGTCCAGAGACGGATGCTCTTTTTCTACGAACCAGGCTGCCGGGTCTTTCAGATACTCGAAGTAGTCGAGAAGTACCAGGAAGTGCTGTTTTTCTTCTTCGGCTACCTTTTCGTAGAATTGTTTTTCTGCTATATGTACCGAGGTTTCTCGTTGCCTGTTATAAAAATCACGCGATGCGCTTTCCATGTCCATGGCTTTCTGGACAGTATCAATTTCCGTTTGAAGTGATTCTTTTTCGGTGCTGATATCAGTCATCATTTCCGAGAAGATAGTTCTAAGCTGCTTTCCGCCGTCTGGTTCGAACTCGGTTTTCGGCCATCCCATCCTTTTTTCGATAACTGCGTATATTTCCTCGAACTTTTGGCGGTGATAATCTTCTTCCTTTGAGAGTGTTTCCAGCAACTTTCTGCCCATCTCGTTTTTACTTTCACTGCTTGTTTTGAGATAAAATTCCTTGCCGTCTATTTCCATTTGAATGGCTGTTCTCAGGGCTTCAAGGGTCTTTTCTCGCTCTTGTGTCATCTTACCCTCCCTTCACTGGATTGGTTCGGAAATATGAGTGTACCGCATAATAGCCCTGAGTATCCGGTTTGTCAATAGGAAAACAGGTCATCAGGCCGTTGCCAGGATTTCACCTTTAATCCCTATGGTGACTTCTTCCACTGGTATATCTTTACTGCTTTGCTGTATTGCCTGTTTTGCCATATGTACCAGGCCGGAACAACAGGGAACTTCCATATGAACCACTGTCAGGCTCTTAACAGATGACTGTTTCAGGATCGCGGTCAACCTGGCAAGGTGTGCCTGGAAATCATCCAGCTTGGGGCATGCCACGACCAGTGCATGATCCTTGAGAAAATCCTGGTGAAAACCGGGATAAGCGAACGGGACGCAGTCTGCCGCGATAACCAGGTCGGCATTCTGTAGGAAGGGCGCTGTCGGTGGTACCAGAGTAAGCTGGACAGGCCAGTGTCCCAGCAGTGAGCGACGAGAAATCATTTCATCGGTGGGTGTTTCGGGTTCTACGAATTGAGCCACATTCGCGGAAGCGCATCCGCAAGCGAGTTCTTCTTCTTGCTTAATTTCTTCGAGATGAACTTTCGTCGCTTCTTCATCATATTCTTCGGCGGTGCGTTCCTCTATCGTGATGGCTCCCTGAGGACATTCACCCAGACAGGCTCCAAGTCCGTCACAGTATATCTCGCTGACAAGTCTTGCCTTGCCGTCGATAATTTGCAGTGCGCCTTCTGCGCATGAGGGAACACATAAACCGCATCCGTTACATTTTTCTTCATTAATTTTTACAACGCTTCTTTTAACTTTTACCGCCACTAATCTTCTCCTCTCAACTGCTTCCATCTCTCTTCACCGAGGCATTGACGGGCTGATGCGCACCAGTCTATGCAGGAGGGAACCTGTTCTTTTTGTACCTTCTCACCGCATTTCTGGCACCTGGCACTCATCTCATCGGAGAAAATTTCCACTTCTGCACCACAGCCGGGGCATTTATGTATGGACACCCGTAGATTTCTCATATCCTGTCCTGGGCATTTTACTGTCATTTTCAATACCTCCCTAAAGTAGGTTTACTATAGCAAATGTTACAACTCGCTATCTAATAATGATGTGATAAAGGTCATATATGGTGAGTTTTTATCCCGATGTGTGAAGATGATGTGGAATATGAAACATGGGTCGTTATATCGAGCTTGTGGTATTTGGCTTAATTTTCACCGTTGAATATTATGCTTGATTAATCACGATGTTATTCATGTACATTTGACAATAAGAACCCGGCGTCATTAGACTGGAACTGGCAGAGTGGTGGTGGGAAGCGGAAACCGCATTCCGTAACAGCAGATTCTTTACATAAAGAAATTCATGCCAACCATGTTCGTATGCTGCTGTGCTTTTTTTAGGGATAACAGTTATAATGAAGATAAGTCTGCGTATACTCTAGAACCTGGAAAGAAAATATGAGTAAAAAACTGATTCCTCCCGGACTGACCTACCTGGCGAACAATATCGCCCTCAGCGATAACATCATCGGCGCTTCCAAGAAAGACGGGGCAAAATGGGCAAAGAACTTGAAGTTCTCCTCTAACACGGAAACGATCTTCTTTGCCGGCTGCGGTTACCAGTATTCGAGCGAACTCGAAACTCTTATGTCCTTAATCCGGTCGATCGATAAAAGCCCTATCAACACGGAGATGACGATGAATCTTGCCATATTCCAGAGAAAACTGGGACTCGACCTGGGTGGAGTATATCGTAA
>MGML01000095.1:4225-4786 GCA_001796415.1 Chloroflexi bacterium RBG_13_46_14 | reverse complement strand
CAAGGGGGGGTGAGGCTGACGCGCAGCCGTTGATCAGCGCGGTGAAGGTTCTTAACAAGATCGGGATAGATCTTGGCTATCTCGGCGAAGATGAGCCTTGTTGTGGCGGACTTCTCTACTATATTGGTATGCACAAGGAATTTACCAGCCATTCGAAAGATGTCCACAGTCGACTCAAGGCAAAAGGCGTCAAAGAGATTATCAGTCTTGTCCCATCCTGTACGTTTACGCTCAAGAGTCTCATTCCGAAGGGTGCTGGCAGTGATGATATTAAGGTAAGGCATTTCTGCGAGGTTGTCGATGAAAATCTTGCTTCGCTTAAGCTGCGATTACCCCAGAAGGTGAAGGTTACCTACCATGATCCCTGTCAGCTTTCTCGCAGCCTGGGACTGATCGATGAACCGCGTAGAATACTGAGTGCTATCGAGAACGTGGAACTGGTAGAACCGGTCTGGACGAAAGGCAAGTTTTCTACCTGCTGCGGCGGCGGAGGAGGATTCGAGGCGGTATTTCCGGAACTGAGCCACACCCTCGCGGTCAACCGCGCCAAAGAATTGATGG
>MGML01000095.1:3740-4159 GCA_001796415.1 Chloroflexi bacterium RBG_13_46_14 | reverse complement strand
AGGAACTCGGTATCAAGAATGTTCAGGTACTCGACCTTGCACAGGTCGCAGGAATGGCTTTGGAGGTGTAACTAAGTGTCGGTATTTTCTGAATACAAGAAGAATATGATGAGTGCTGCTCATAACGATCGGATAAGGCTTGCCCTGTCCAGGGGGATCGCCAGCTACAGGTCGAATGTGAACACTGCACTTGAAAAATTCCCTCACTCGATACAGCTGGCTGCGGAAGTCAGGCAGATCAAAGCACAATCGATTATCGACATGGAAAAGCTGGCACAACAGGCCTGTGAGGTAATCGAGTCGAACAAGGGCAAAGCCTATATAGCAAAAACCGCTGAAGACGCTCTTGAATTGATTGGCAGACTTACCGGTACCGGCAAGCTGATAGTCAAGGCAAAGAGTATGACCAGCGAGGAGAT